>CAMOHV010000056.1 GCA_946615275.1 uncultured Verrucomicrobiota bacterium
CCTCGACAACCACCTTGGCAAGGTGGCACTCTACCAACTGAGTTAAGCTCGCTTTGGCGTCGCGGAAACGTGGGATAGTATATCAAAACGCGCGTGGGAGCGCAAGGGGGTATTCTCACATATTTTTTTCGCGGATGGGGGTTGACGGCGCGGCGGAGATATGTTAAAGTAATCGCGTGTTTACGAAAACCAGGAGGATGAAGACATGAAGACAAGAGCTCCAAGGTCAGACGGCGTGGCGACGCGCGAGGCGATCCTCGCCGCCGCCGAGGCCGAATTCGCCGACAAGGGCTTCGAGCTCGCGTCGGCGCGCGAGATATGCCGCCGCGCGCACGCGAACCCCGCCCTTCTCAGCCGCTACTTCGGCTCGAAGGAATCCCTCTACCGCACCGTGGCGAAGCGCCTCTTCGGCGACCTCGGCGCGCCGCTCGCGAAGCTCGCGGACGGCGTCTCCGACGACGCCGCCTGGCGCGCCGCCGTGCGGGAGTGGGTGGACGACATGCTTTTCATGACCCTTCCCACGCGGCGCGCGCAGAAGCTCTGCGCCGCCCTCTTCCGCCACGAGGTCACGCGCCCCACGAAGTTCCACTCCGAGTTCAAGGAGGCGTTCGGGCGGCCCGTATACGATTCCCTGCGCTCCCTTCTCGCGATGGCGCTCGACGACGAGGATGAGCTCGAGCTCTGGACCTCATCCGTCTGGGCGCAGGTGAGCGTCTATGCGCTCGCGGACGCCAAGTGGCACGCCTCCTTCCGCCCAGCCGGAGTCTCCACGCGCGCATGGGCGGAGATGGCCCGCGACCACATCTGCGCGCAGATTTTCAAATCGCTTTCGTTCAACAAAAAGCCCGCCGCGCTTCGCACGAGAACGTAAATGTGGGTAAGTAGAAAAACCTTTAAACCTTTCAACTTTTCAACCTTTCAACTCTTCAACTTATAGGCAAGGAGAACGCCAATGGAACTGCTGGTCCTGATACTGTTCGGCGCAATAGCCGTGACAATAGTCCTTCCCATCCTCACGTTCGTGAAGGTGAACAGCATCGGATACGAGATAGAGGAACTGAAGCGCCTCGTCTCGAACAAGCATGAGGCAAAGGAGAAGTCGGCGCGTCCAGAGGCCGCGCCCAGACTTGCGCCCGCAGCGGGAGAGGCAACGCCCACGCCGCCCGCCGCACCGAAGATGCAAACGGATTCGCCCAGGCACAACATCCTTCATGAAGGGAAGGAAGGCGAAAACGGGAAAGTCGAAGAAGTGGAAAGCCGCGCCAAGGGCGAAGCCGCCAAGTCGATCGCGGATGAACCGCCATCGGCGGTGGACATATTCTGGTCGAAGATCGAGGACTGGGTCTGCGTGCGCGGCTCGTTCGCCCCGAAGGGCATGACCCGCGAGTTCGCGGTGGCCACGCGCTGGCTCGCGAGGGTGGGCGTGATCCTCATCACGGGGAGCGTGGTCTACTTCGCGAAGCTCTCGATAGACCGCGGATGGATGGGGCCTGTCGGCCGCGTCTCGATGATGATCCTCGCGGGGGCCGCCACGGCCGCTGGCGGCGCCTGGCTCGTGAAGCGCACGCGCTACGGCGTGATAGGGCACGCGGTGGCCGCGCTGGGCTTCACGGCGCTCTATCTCGGATTCGGGCTCGGGCACCGCTTCTTCGAACCGCCGGTGATAGCGTCGGCGGGGCTCGCGTTCGCGGCGCTGGCGGGGGTGACGCTCGCCGCCGGGGCGATGTCCGTGTTTCTGGCGTCGCCTGCGATCGCGGTGATGGCGCTAGCGGGCGGCTATCTTGTGCCGATCATCGCGCCGTGCGGCGGCGAATCGCCGCTGGGCCTATGCGCATACATGCTGATGCTGAACATCGGCGCGTTCTTCGCGGCGCGGGCAAGGGGATGGTCGGCGCTCGACTTCCTCGCCGCCACGCTCGCGTACCTGATCTCGTTCATCTGGTGCGGACGCTATCCGTCGGCGGGTCCATGGGCGCTTCTCGAGATGTTCGCGTTCCTCTCCGCCGTCCACGCCCTCTACATGGCGAGCGTCGTGGCGGGCGCGAAGGCGCGCGGGCGCGCCGGGAACGCAATCGCGTGGGCCGGCCTAGCCGCCAACGCATGCGCGTTCCTGGGATGGCTCGCCGTCCACTTCCGCAGCGGCTTCTCGAACGAAAAGGCAGGGCTCGTCCTGCTCGCGCTCGTCGCCGTATACCTAGCGGTGGCCAAATGCGCCACGAAGCGCGGCTGGGCCGACGCCCAGACGGTGAACATCCTCATCCTCTTCGCCATCGTCTTCCTCGCGGCGTCGCCGATCCTGCTCTTCGGCGCGAACTGGTGCTGCGTCTCGTGGAGCATCCTCGCCGCCGCAGTGGCGTCGGCGGAGGAGCGCACGGGCCAGAAGCTGCTGGGGCACCTATCGCTCCTAATCCTCCTCGCGGCTGCGCTGAACGGGCTATTCTATCTGGCCCCGCGCGCATACACCGTGGAGGGCGCGCCGTATTGGCGGGAGCTTGCCATGCGCGCGCTGCGCCTCTGGACGCTTCCCGCGGCGGCGGCGTGGATCGCGCGCCGCTCGCGCAGTTGGCTTCTCCTCCCGTCGCTCGCGGTGGCCTTCCTCTTCTATTCGCTCGAGGCATGGCACTTCGCGGCGGCGCTCATGCCGTCCTTCAAGCACGGGGCGGTGACGCTTGCATGGACGCTCGCCGCGTTCGCCGGCGTGTGGCGGGGCCTCGCCACAAGAACGAAGAACCTCCGCATAGCCGGCCTCGCGCTTCTCGGCGTCTCGGCGGCGAAGCTCCTTCTCATAGACACCGCCCACCTCGCCACCCCCGCGCGCGTGGCGGCGTTCGCAATCGTCGGGACACTCTTCATCGTGGGGTCGTTCCTCTACATCAAGTTCAAGGAAAGGTTCGAAAGCCATGAATGACATCGTCTTTTGCGCGGTCCTAATGGCCTCTATGGCAAGCGCCAATGCGGAATCGTGGCCGGTCGAGGGAACCGTCAAGGTCCCTTGCGCCGTGGCGGTGTCCCTTAAAAGCCCACTCCACTTCTATGCGACGCGCGGCACCCCCGACGCCCTTGCGAAGGAACTCCGCGTTCGCGACGCCAAAGGCACGGAGATACCATACGCCATCCGCAAGCGGATGATTCAATTCGAGCCGGCTCCTCCTGACGAGAGCAACTTCAACTGCGCCCCCATCCACGACGCCAAGGCGAAGAAGACGATCTTCGAACTGGACACGCGCTTCATCCCTGTGGAAAAGGTGCGGATCAACGCGTCTAGCGAGAATTTCTCAAGAGGCGTTCGCGTCATGCGTCGCGTGCAGGCACAATGGCGACAGGTCGCGGAGGGACGCATATGCGCCGTGAATCTTCCAGGCGAGAAGTCGAAGTCGCTGACCATCCCGCTAAACGGCGAATGCCGCGCCGAGGCCATGCGGATCGAAGTCGACAACATGGACAACCCTCCGCTCTCGTACGAGCAGCTTCCGATCTCGCTTTTCACCGTTCCGCAGGACATCGTCTTCATCGCATCGCCCGGGCAGACATATTCGATATCCTTGGAGAAAGGGTTGTCCGCCCCACGCTACGACACCAAACTGCTGGACTACGCCATTCATGCCCAGGCCCCCACGCGCCTCATGATGAAATTCCCCGAGGCGAACGCCGACGGCACCATCGGCGGCAAGAATGGCCCCACGGCCATCTGGCTTACATCGAATGTCAATCCGATCCACGTCGCATCGATCGTGGTGTTCATAATCCTGGCGGCAGTATGCGTCCGCCTCTTCCGCTCGACACGCCGATGAAAAAGAAACTTCAGTCAAAAGGAATTCACAATGAAAAAGAAAGTATTATTGAAAAACATTATCGTTTCGGCCGTGCGGATACTTGCCGCCGTTGTCGCCGTTGTCGTGCTGGTGCTCGCGATCGGGACTTTCGGCATCAACTTTCTGATGTTCCACCCTATGAAGGGCGGATATGGCGAGAACGCAAGGGGATTCGTCGATATTGGGACCAATGGCGTGAGAATGGCCGCCATGGTGCTGGGACCCGAACATGGGAAAAAGGCCATCATCCGTTGCCATGGGAATGCCGAAGACATTGTGGGAACCTTGTGGAAGCTCCATGAACTTGCGGACGATGGCTACACGGTCGCGGCTGTCGATTATCCCGGCTATGGCCTTTCCGACGGTTCACCCGACGAATCGGGTTGCTACAGGAATGTCCATCGCCTATACGACTGGCTTGTCGAGAAGCGCGGCTTCAAGCCGGAAGACATCGTCGTAGACGGCTTTTCCATCGGTACTGGACCTGCTGTGGAGCTGGCGGCGACACGTCCCTGCGGCGGACTCATTCTTGAGGCACCGTTTCTGTCCGCCCCACGTGTCGTTACGCGATGGAGAATTCTGCCGCTCGATCCATTCCCGAACCTAAAAAGAATTGGTGCCGTCAAATGTCCTGTTCTGATCATGCACGGAACGGACGACCAAATCATCCCATACGCGCATGGGAAGGAGCTTTTCAAGCTGGCCAATGAGCCCAAACGCTTTGTCTCTGTCGAGGAAGGAGAACACAATTCGCTTCCCGACGATATGGGCGGCGACCGTTACCTGAAACTCGTAAAAGACTTTATGGACGGCACAACGAAAGGTGCAAAATGAATCTAGCCTGTACCTATGGTTTTTTCGCCATTGCGGCGGTCTTGAACTACATGTGTCCGGAACATGTCATCTATGTTCCCGGATGGCATCGGTGCGGACGAGGCGCAGACGAGGCCTTTCGCGCCGTTCAGGGAGCTTTCCCAGGAACGGTTGTTTCATCCTACAATTGGAGCGGGAATTGTCGCTGGAAGAATGCGAGAACCAATGCCGATGCGGAGGCGACGAAACTTGCATCCGAACTAATGTCCATGCCGGAGGATGAACGGAACAGGTTGACGCTTGTCGGCCATTCGCTCGGCGCGCGCATCGTGATTCGCGCCCTCGCAAAGATCGCCAAAGAAGGAAAACAAGTCAAACTGGCCGTTGTCCTCGCCGCCGCCATGCCAGCCAACGATCCGGACATCGCCGCCTTTACGTCCGCCTCGCGCGAAGAGGCCGTCATCGTGTGCAACTCCAAGGACACAATGCTCAAATGGGGCTACAATCTCTTCGGCGGCGAAAAGGCGAAGGCACTCGGGCTCAATGGCCCTGCGGCTAAACCGGCGAATTGCCGCGTGGTAAATGTTACGCCGGAGACCACCCGCCAGACGCCGCTGACCGCGCTTTGGGCGAAGATCGATCTCTTCAGGACCATAGCCGCCCATTACGCGCCATTCTATCTCGAACAACTCAAAAGGAGCAGCAAACTATGAACAAGTCAACTATGGCGACATTCTGCATGTCGGTCCTGCTCATGGCGATCGCCGCCGGATGCAAGATGAAGGAGTTCTCCTCGACGCCGTTCTACAGCGGCAACGAGGTGAAGTTCACGGGGAACGTCGAAGACCGCGTGAACCTCTGGCCCATGGCCTACTGGCGGGAGCCTGTGGGGTCAGTCGCATGGCCGCTCGTCTCGTTCGGCAACGACCACTTCGCCCTGCGGCCGATCTATTCGCAATACAAGGCCCACGGCGAATCCGACTACAACGAGTTCAACCTCCTCTGGCCGATCGGACAGTTCGACACCCACAGCCGCGACTATCGCATCTTTCCGCTCTTCTGGGGGAAGAGCTACTCGAACCATCCGTATTTCTGCCTATTCCCCGCGCTGTGGCGCGGCGGCGAAACCACCGGCATCTTCCCCTTCTTCTGGAACGACTCGCTCGATGAATTCCACATCTTCCCGCTTTTCCAATCCAAATTCTCCAACGGCAACTCCAAGCAGTATCTTTACCCCCTCTATTTATACAGCAAAGGTGATTTCTACTCCTTGCCGTATTCGCGCTACCATGACGACGCCTGCGTCAAGAGCCGAATCCTCGCCGGCCTCGCCGGCAGCAACTCCTCCACGAACACCGGATATGAATCGTCATGGCTCTATCCGCTATACTATCACGGCAAGAACACATTCGTGACGCCTCTCTTCGGCAAGGTGCATGATTCCAGCTGGCTCTTCCCGCTTTACTACAACGACAAAACCGTCTTCCTCACACCGATGTTCGGAAAGACCGGAGACGCCCATTGGGCATTTCCTCTTTACTACAAATCCCCCTCGACTTTCTTCACGCCAATAGGGGGAAAGTCCGACAACGCGAAATGGCTCCTTCCCCTTTTCTGGCACGACGACCGCACATTCGCATCCCTTCCATACTGGCACAGGCTCGACAAAGACGGCGCAATCGAATCAGCCTTCGCCATCCCGCTCCTTTCCGGATATGATCGCGACCCCGAGACCTACGACCGTCTGCTCTATCTTCTGATGGGCTTCGGCGGGCGCGTCTGGAGCGAGACGACTGGCGACGCATCCTGGATATTTCCTCTATTCTACAAAGGCGACGACAGTTTCTACACCCTTCTCTACGGGCACAATCCTCGTTGCAGCTGGCTCTTTCCGCTTTACTACAGCGACAAAGACATCACTCTCGCCACGCCGTTCTACGGGAGATCAAAGGCCAAGAATTCCGAATGGCTCTTCCCCCTCTACTACCGCGACAACGATTCGTTCACGACGCCGCTCTTCGGCATGGACAAAGACTCCACATGGCTTGTGCCCATATTCTACAGCGACGACCAGCGGACAATCGTCTCTCCCCTTTACGGACGGTCGAAGAAGGAGAACTCGGAATGGCTCATTCCCCTCTACCATCGCGAAGCCGGCCGTTCATTCACATCGCTGCCATATTCCTGGCGCGGCGGAGCCGAGCAGACCAACTCCTATTTCGCGACCGTCCTCGCCGGCACCCGCTCCGGCCGCGTCCAGGGCAGCTGGCTATTCCCGCTCTACGACATGAAGAAGGACGCCTCCTTCGACCACTACGCCGCAAT
>CAMOHV010000057.1 GCA_946615275.1 uncultured Verrucomicrobiota bacterium
GTGGACGGGAAGGGCGTGGAGCTCGAGTACGGCGTGTGGTCTGCGGACGGCAAGACGTTCCTCACGGAGGGCCCGGTGCCGCGTGGCGCGCAGATCGTGCTGCCCGCGACATGCGCGGCGGGAGGCGTCGCTTCGCTGAGAATGTACTGGAACAACCCTAAGGCGTGGGGACTCGCCGACTTCTGGAAGAAGCGCCCGGCGGGCAAGGGCGCGAAACCCTTTGTGCACGTCTGCCCCGCCGTCAGAAGCGATCTGCGGGAAGTGGGCGCGGATGCGCCCTGGGCGCCTGACGGCGGCAGGCCATGGGCGTATCGTCTGCCGGTTCTGATCGTGAATCCCTCCGCCGATGCACTGAATGGCGTTCTGGCCGCAGTTCCGCTTGCGGCGGCGCGGCGCATGCTGAAAAGCCCGATCTTCGCCCTGCACGACGCCGCGGGCGCCCCACGCCCCGTCTTCACCGCCGGCGGGCGAGTGTTCTTCATGGTCGACGTACCGGCGAAGACCGCACTTACGCTGCATCTGTACGCCAGGGAGAGCGGGCGGGAGATGAAGCGGATGAAGCGCGCCGTGGCGAGCGCGCTTGGAAGCGAGATTCCTTCGGATCAGGTGATAGTGGAGGAGACGGGCATGACGAAGGCCGACGAGGAAGCCCTGTCGCGTCTCATAGGCAGCCCGGCCAACCTCCTCAAAAATCCATCCTTCGAGGACGGTGGAGAGCCCGAGCCAGGCTGGCGCTGGAGCGGTAAGGGGGCGAAGGGCGTGGTGTTCTCCAGAAGGGCCGGTGGATTCCTCGGGGCGCACTGCGCGAGCCTCGAGGTCAAGCCGGAGGCGAAGCCGAACTGGCAGGGGCGCATACAGTGCGTGGACGTGAAGCCCGGGCGCACGTACTTCTACGGGGCGTTTGTCTATGGGGAGAACCTCACGGCGTCGGTCGCGGTGCATGAACACATGCTCGACGAGAAGGGGAAGGCCATAGACATGGGCAATACGGGCCAGCAATACAGGGATTCCGGGCGGTGGACGCCGCTTTTCGGCACGGTCGGCTCCGGCGCGGACGGTCGGCGGATGGCGCTGCACCTCACGATGAACGGGCACGGCGTGGTGTGCCACGACGGAGCGATGGTCGTGGAGTGCGCAAATGCGTACGTGGGGGATCCTGAGGTCCCGGCGATGCCGCGGGACGCATTCGCCGTGAGGCAGTTCGATGTTGTGGAGAAGGTGTTCAAGGAATCGCAGGTGGAGGACGCCAAGAGGCCGTTCGCGATCGACCTCGCGCTGAACGAGACGGAGGAGCTGCAGCTCGCCGTGCGCGCGGGGCGGAGGATCGCGCGCCTGGAGGCTGACGTGGCACCGCTTGCGGGCCCGGGAGGCGCAAGGCTTGAGGTCCAGACAGGACATGTGGGCTGGGTGCCGGTGGACCACCCCACATCCTATTATTCGTGCTACACGCCTGAATGGGTGCTGCGCAAGCCGCGGGGCTCAGGCTCGTGCGACGGCTGGGCAGGATGGTGGCCGGACCCCATTCTGCCGAATCGCGCGTGCGAACTGCCCGCAAACACGGCGCGCGCGTTCAGGTTCTCGGTGAAGACCACGCGCTCAACGCCGCCCGGGACGTATCGCGGCGAAGTCGTGTGGCGCGAGGACGGCAGGGAGATCAGGCGCGACAGGGTGGAGGCGAGGGTGTGGGGCTTCGCGCTCCCTGAGAGGCCGACTTTCGCCGCGATCTACGATGTGCGCCTCGGCAACGCCGCGTGGAAGCCGCTCGGCGAATACAAGGCCGCATACGCGTGCGTGGCCGACTTCATGGCGGAGAAGAAGATATGCCCCGACCGCGTCCCAGGGACCCCGGTGTTCAAACTTGGCAAGGACGGGCATGTCACCGCCGACTTCGCCGACTACGACGCCGCTGCCGCGGAGTTCTTCGACAAGCGCGGCTTCCCCGTCTCCTACACCCCTACCGTCTTCTACTGCTTCGGCTGGGGCCATCCGCCCAAGAAGTTCCTGGGGATGGAGCCCTATGAAGGCAAGTATCCCTACAAGGGCGTCGATCGCTCGAAACTCGCGCCAAAGTGGGCGGCGGCCTACAAGGAGGCGCTTTCGCTCTACTGGCGGCACATGAAGGAGAAGGGATGGGACAAGAAGCTCGTCCTCTACATATCCGACGAGCCGTACATGCGCGATTCCGCCATCGAGGCGCAGATGAAGGCGCTCTGCGCGCTGATACACGAGGTGGACCCGGCGATACGCATCTACTGCAGCACCTGGAGGCATCTCGCGGCGTGGGAGGATTCGCTCGACGTGTGGGGCGTGGCGCACTACGGCGCGTTCCCGGTGGACGTCATGAAGCGCATCTCAGCCTCCGGTGGCGGCAGGGGAATATGGTTCACGACGGACGGGCAGGAGTGCCTCGACACCGTGAACTGCTCCACTGAGCGCCTCTTCCCGCACTACTGCGCCGCTTGGGGCGCGGAGGCGTACGAGTTCTGGGGCTGCACGTGGCTCACTTACGATCCGTGGAAGTTCGGGTGGCACTCGTACATCCGCCAGTCCGGCACGCCGGGCGAAGAGCACTGGGTGCGCTATCCGGCGGGGGACGGCTACCTGATGTATCCGCCCAGGGCGGGCGTGTCGGACGGCATCTGCTCGTCGGTGCGCCTTGAGGCCGCGCGCGACGGCGTGGAGGACTTCTCGCTCCTCTCCGCTCTTGCGGCGCGCAAGGACTCTGCCTCGGCGGCGCTCCTCGCGGAGTTCCGCGCGCTCTGCCCGATACCGAACCCCGGCGGACGCTATTCGGGGCGCAACCTTCCCGATCCGTCGGTCCTCGCCGCGCTCCGCCGCCGCGCGCTCGAGCTTCTGGGAGGTGCGCGATGAAGGGCAATCTGATTCTCACCGGATGGCATTACCCTGAATATCTCGCCGCCGCCGCCGCCGCGTATCTGGCCTCCGCGGGAGATGCCGACGTCTTCGGCGTGAGCATGGCAGAACTTGCCGGCACGATGGAGAAGGCGGCTTCAGAATACTCCACGGTCTCGGTGCTGGGCGTGGGGCTCACCGAGAACATCGACCGCCTCGCCGGCACACTCAAGGATCTCGCGAAGAAGGGCGTGAAGACTCGCTGGATATCGCGCAACGCGATGCCGGAGGAGACTGCGAAGAAGCTGGATGAGACGGGGGCGTCCTTCGCGGAGCTTGTGGTGAAGCCCGAGGGAGGGCTCGTCCAGGCTGTGGTCGGCCATCTCGGCAACGTAGCCGAGAAGGACGCGCGCAGGCTCCGCAGGATCGGCGCCGCAAAGGAGGTGAAGCCGTCGGAATACTCCAAGGGCGATCTGTCGTCCGACGAGACATGGCAGATACTCTATCTCGCCGCCGGCTACGCCCACCGCGACCACCGCGACGAGTCCGCCTGCGGCAAGGTGGTGAGGGCGCTCGCCGAGAACATGAGCATCGCCGACGGGCTCGCAGGCGACTTCAAGCACCTCGTGAACGAGTTCATGGCAGGATACTCCTATGAGCTCATCGGCAAGTCCCCCGCCGCGCAGGAGGCCAAGCGGCGCCTCCTGCAGGCGGCGAACTGCTCCAAGGCGAGCGTCCTCGTCCTGGGCGAGACCGGCACGGGCAAGCAGGTGGCGGCCGAGTACATCCACCGCAACTCCGACCGCCGCAACGGGCATTTCGAGCACTACAACTGCGCATACGGCGGCAACGAGGACATGCTCATGGACCGTCTCTTCGGGCACGAGAAAGGCGCGTTCACCGGCGCGAACGCCAAGCGCAACGGGCTCTTCGACGACGCCAACGGCGGCACGCTCTTCCTCGACGAGATCGGCGAGACGAGCGAGAGGGTGCAGGCGATGCTCCTCACCGTCCTCGAGACGGGCAAGTTCATCCGCGTGGGCGGCGACGACAGCAGGCGCGTAACGGTGGACGTGCGGCTTATCTGCGCCACCAACCGCGACCTCCAGCAGATGGTGCTTGACGGCAAGTTCCGCCTCGACCTCTACCAGCGGATATGCGAGTTCCCCGTGCGCCTCGAGCCGCTCAGGAACCGCAAGGAGGACATCCCGCTCTTCGTGAAGCACTACTGGCGCAACATGACCGGCTGCTCTCCCACGAAGCGCCAGATATCGGCGCTCGGGAACTACGACTATCCTGGGAACGTCCGCGAGCTGCAGTCGATCCTCAAGCAGGCGAAGGCGCTCTGCGACTCGCTGGGCGACGGCGGCGACTACGCCAAGCTCGACTTCGCGATGATCCTCGAGGAGCACGAGCGATTCAACAAGAAGCTCATCGAGGGACTGCGCGCGCGCCGCGACGGCATCGCCCCCGCCGCCCTCTACCCTGACAACCAGGCTGACCTCCTCTGCCTCCATGCCGTGAACGTATTCCGCAAGTACCGGTACAACTTCACGCATGCCGCAGAGGCGGCCGGCATAACGGTGAACACGCTTCGCAAGCGCCTTAAACTGGCCGAGAAGAAGGGGGTCAACGCATGAACGTTGCGGTGAAGCGGATCGTGCACTATGTGCTTCTGGCGGCGATGCTGCTGGGGGTTCCGCTTGCGTGCTGCCTTCTCTCCTGCGACGAGGAGATGCTCGAGGGCGTGAAGGCGTTCCCCCCGCGCACCGAGGACTGGGGGTTCCATCCCGAAAAGCTATGGAACCACCGGCGTCCGTTCAACTGGGGCGTGTTCATCGGCTTCGCCGCGTTCACATTCCTGTGCCTGAGGCCGTTCGTGGCGCGGGCGGTCCGCGCCGCGCTGCGCCGCCCCCCCAAGAAAAATTCTCAATTCTCAATTCCCAATTCCCAATTCCCGTGGTGGGGCTGGCTGGGCGTCGTCGTTCTTGCCGTCGGCTGGGTGTTCTCGTGGAGCCGGTTCGAATGGTTCCGCCCGTTCCAGGTGCAGTGCTCGTACTTCCCGATGTGGGCCGGGTTCATACTCATAATGAACGCGCTCTGCGTGAAGCGCAGCGGGCATTCCCCGATGACCGACCATCCCTGGGCGTATGCGGCCACGTTCCCGGCGAGCTCGCTCTTCTGGTGGTTCTTCGAGTATCTGAACCGCTATGTGTGGAACTGGTACTATCTTGGCGTCTCGGAGCTTAACGCGTTGGAGTACACGGTGTACGCGACGGTGTGCTTCGCGTCGGTCCTGCCGGCCGTGGCGGCCGTGGCGGCGTGGCTCGCGACGTTCCGTCCGTTCGACGACTCGGTGTACGACGGCATGGCGAAGGTGGATCTGCGCAGGCCGAGGTGGAACGTGTTCCTCTTCGTCCTCTCCGCCATTGGCCTCACGGGCGTCGTGTTCTTCCCCGACTACGCCTATCCCCTCATCTGGATATCGCCGCTCGCCGTGTTCGTGATGGTGCAGACGTGGCTGAAGGAACCAAGCGTGCTGGACTCCTTCGCCATCGGCAACTGGTCGGTCTTCTTCCGCTTCTCCCTCGCCGCGCTCATCTGCGGGCTCTGCTGGGAGACGTGGAACTGGCATGCCTACGCGAAGTGGGTGTACGCGGTCCCGTGGGTGCATCGCTTCCAGATATGGGAGATGCCGCTAATTGGGTTCGCGGGTTATCTGCCGTTCGGGGTGGAGTGCGCGGCCGTGACGGCGTGGATATGCCCGGCGCTTGTGTCGGGAACAAGGAGAGGAGCGTGACATGGCGTTTGGAATGGGCATAATCCACGACGCGAACCTGTTCGAGATCGTGCGCCATCCGTGGTTCATCTCCGCGTTCCTCGCGGGTGGGGCGGCGCAGCTCTTGAAGTTCGTGATCGGATGGTGGCGGACGCGCCGCATGGACCTGAGCTATCTCGCGGGCGCGGGCGGCATGCCCAGCTCGCACTCGGCGCTTGTCTCGGCGCTCGCGACGGCCGTCGGCCTCACGGAGGGGTTCGACGCGCCGGACGCCATGATCGCGGTGGGATTCGCGCTCATCGTCCTCTGCGACGCCGCCACGCTGCGCCGCGCGGCCGGCGAGCACGCGAAGCTCCTCAACAGGCTCGTGGAGAAGGTGAACGACAAGCTCGACGCCCAGGAGCGCCTGGAGGCGGCGCGCCTGAGGGAACGCCTCGGCCACAGCAGGCGCGAGGTGCTCGCCGGCATGGCGTTCGGAATAGCGGTGGCGTTCTTCGTGTGCGCTGTGTGGGACTTCTGGAAAGTTTAGAGTTTCTGGTTTCTGGTTTCTTGTTTCTGGTTTCTGGTTGTGTTTCAAACAAAAGCAAGGAGTTGAAAATGAAGATAGGGCTTGCACTTGGCGGCGGCGGCGCGCGGGGCTTCGCGCACCTTGGGGTGATAGCGCGCCTCGCGGAGCTGGGCGTGCCGATTCACTGCGTCTCCGGCACTTCCATCGGCGCGATCGTGGGCGGCATATTGGCGTCGGGCTCAATTGACCGGGCCTTTGCGTGGTGCCGGGAGCCGGACTGGAAGAAGATACCGCGCCTCTTCTTCGAGACGCGCTTCACGGGCAAGGCGCTCATCAAGGGCGACCAGATAGCCAAGACGCTCCACGAGTTCATGCCGGCGGAGACGTTCGAGGAGCTCAAGATGCCGTTCGCGGCGGTGGCGGCGGACCTCAACACGGGCGAGCGGGTGGTGATGCGCGAAGGCGACCTCATCTCCGCCGTCCGCGCCTCGATGTCCATACCCGGCGTGTTCTGCCCCGTGGAGAGGAATGGGCGCGTCCTTGTGGACGGCGGGCTCCTTGACCCTCTGCCCGTCGCCGCATGCCGAGACCTCGGGGCGGACGTGGTGATAGCGGTGGACGTCAATCCGCCGCTCTCCCCCTCCGCCGTCAAGCCGTTCCAGAAGACCAACATCTTCGACGTGCTTCTCGGCACCTTCCGCATCTTCAACCGCGAGATGACGAACCGCGCCCTGGAGGGCGGCGGCGCGCCAGACGTGCTCGTCTCGCCCGCCGTCGGCGACGTCCTCGCGCTCGACTTTCGCCGC
>CAMOHV010000058.1 GCA_946615275.1 uncultured Verrucomicrobiota bacterium
AAGGAGATGGACATCCCCAAGACCACCCAGACCGCCTCCATCCCGGACGAGTTCCCGTCAAGCGAGCATTTCGCCCTCGCCGCCTCCATGACCCCCGCGCGCGACGTGGGCGGCGACTTCTACGACTTCTTCCCGCTCGACTCCGCCCGATTCGCGTTCCTCGTCGCCGACGTCTCCGGGAAGGGCGTCACCGCCGCCCTCTACATGATGACCGCGAAGACGCTCATCAAGGACACCCTGATCTCCGAGCGCGACCCCGCCAAGGCCCTCACCAAGGTGAACGCCGACCTGAGCCGCAACAACCCCGCCAACATGTTCCTCACCGCATGGGTCGGCGTGCTGGACCTCGAGTCCGGCCGCGTGGACTTCGCCAACGCCGGGCACAATCTGCCCGTGCTGCGCCGGGCGGACGGATCCGTCTCGTGGATCTCCGGGAAGTCCGGCCTGCCGCTCGCGTTCATGGACGGCGTGAAGTACTCCCCCCTCTCCGCGGAACTCGCTCCGGGCGACGCGATCTTCCTCTACACCGACGGCGTGACCGAGGCTATGGACCCTTCCGGCGGGCTCTTCGGCGACGACCGCCTGATGGCGACGGTCCGCGCCGCGCGCTCCGGCGCGCCGGACGGGCTCTGCGCGGACATCCGCACCGCCGTCGCCGGATTCGCCTCCGGAGCCCCGGCGGCGGACGATCTCACCGTGCTCGCTCTGCGGTACGTCTCCCGCCTCCGCCGCTTCGTACGCTCCTTCCCCGCCACGCAGGAGGGTGTGGCCGACGCCTCGGCCTTCCTCAACGACAGCGTCGCACAGGCGGGCGGCGAGGGATTGGCCTCGGCCTCGCCCACGCTGCACGTGATCGTCGACGAAGTGGCCTCCAACATCGTCAAGCATTCCGGCGCAAGCGGCTTCGAGGTGGAGATCGAAGTGTCGCAGGGCGGCGTCGCGATCGACTTCGTCGACGACGGAGAGCCTTACGACCCCCTATCGCACGCAGATCCCGACACCTCCATCGCCGCCGACAAGCGCCCCATCGGCGGTCTCGGGCTGCTGATGGTCAAGAAAATGGCCACGTCCGTCTCCTACCGCCGCAGCCACGGCCGCAACGTCTTCCGCGTGGTGAAGGCATGGGGTTCATGACAGTTCGCTTCAACATGAGATCCATCGTACATGTCCTAGCGGCGTCGTCCGCAGCGCTTCTCTCGTTCGTCCCTGCCGCGGCGCGCGGGGGATTCGAGCTGGAAAAGCCGATTCCCGCCCCCGGGTCGGTCCTCCAGGACGGAGTCGTCTACACGGTGTCGGACGACATGCGCGTGCAGACCTCAGACGGCACCAGCCCCTACTGCGTGGCCGAAGGCGGCACGGCCGTGATCTACATCCAGACCAATGTGACCATGACGGTGAAGGGCGGCAACGCCAGCGGAATGCGTGGCGCCACCCCCGGCATTGAGGTGCCCTCCACCTCCACGCTCGTCGTGATCGGCGGCGGAACTCTCGTGGTCAACGGCGGCGCGGCGGCAGACGGCCAGAACGGCGGCGGCGCCGGGTCGCCGTCGCTTTCGAGCGAATCGTCCAAGGCCGGACGCGGCGGCGCGGGCGGCGACGGCGGCGGCGGCGGGGCCGCAGCGATCGGCGGGCGGGGCGGCGACGGCGGCGTCGGCGGTCGGCGGCCAAGCGACACGCCAGAGCTCGAGACGAGCTGGCTCAACAGCAACTACGACCAAAGCGGCACCGAAGGCATCAACGGCCTGCACGGCACCGATGGTGGCACGATGGGCAACGTCTACATCCTTGGAAGCGTGACGGTCACCGCAACCACGCCCGACGACGATGGCTCCGGCGGTACTGGCGGCTCGACCACCTCGGGCACGCATGATAATTACGCTTTTTTGGGGATGCACTACTACTACGTCGGCGGCGCCGGAGGCGGCGGAGGCGGCGCCGGTGGCAAGGCCGCGCCATACGGCGTTGGTGGCGGCGGCGCGGGCGGCGGCGGCGGCGGCAGCGGCGGCAACGGCGGGACATATTGGTCTGACTTGTGGGGAACCGGCTCGTCGAACACGCCGGACGGCGCTGGCGGCCAGGGCGGCCAGGAAAACGGGGAGAGCGCATCGCGCCCGTCCCCTGTATCGGTAGAGGGCTACAGCGGCGGCGAGCACGGCTTCGCCGGCGCGTGCGGCGCCACCGGCGGACATGGGACGTTCTACCGGGACAAAGGCGGCACCACGTTCAACGGCTTGTCTTCCGACGGCGGCATCGGCATCCAGACCCAATCCCACCCCTCCATCGAATACAAGCTGATGTTTTTCGACGAGTGGCGCCACTCTTCCACCAGCATCGTGAAGCTCGCCTACTCCATGCCCAGCGCGCCCTACCACGCCGCGCGCGACAACTTCACGTTCATGGGCTGGTTCACCGGCAAAAACTGCTCCGGCGACAAATACTACGACGCCGACGGCACCAGACTGCACGCGGTTTACGACCATGTCGGCGACCTGAAGCTCTTTGCGGGCTGGAGAATCGTCGATCCGGCCGCCGTCGCGGTGTCGGTCCAGGTGGACGGCGGCGCCGCGACCGGCATCGTGCCGGGCGTGGACGCGAACGGCGAAGGGTGGTCCTACGATGGCGGCGCGGGCATCCTTGCGCTCAATTCGCCAAGGGAGTTCACGATCTCCGGGACGTCTTCCAACAGCGATGTCCGCATTGTGGCGAACGTCGACTGCACCGTGAAGATGGACGGGCTCTCCCTTGCCGCGAGCGACATATTGAGGCATACGCCGTTCACGGTGGGGGCGGGCTGCTCCGTGATGGTCAAGGTGGTTGGCGAGAGCCGCCTCGCGGCCAAGTACGGCGCGCCCGCGATAAGCCTGGAGTCCAACTCCGAAGTGGACATCGACGGACCATGTCCGCTCTTCGTGATGGGCGGCTACAGCGCGGCGGACATCGGGCCTGCCATGTCGGCCGACTCCACGAAGGTGCGCATTGATCTGGCCGGCGCCGATCTGCATTTCGAAAGGGCGAGGTTCGCGAACGACAACGGCGGCGCCTGCGAGTTCGTGTCGCGGGCGTCCGGCGAGCGGGTATGGAGCGTCAAGGTCCCGGGCGGGTTCTCCCCCGGCGCGGCTGTTTCCTGGGAAGGCCTCGACCCTGCCCTGACGCCCACAAACACCACTGCGGACGCGAACCATGCCGCCTGGATCTGGCTGCCGGACGGCCCCAGGCATTTCCATTCCGTCGCTGAAGGCGGCAGCATCGAATGGGTCGCCATCGTGAGCGGCGCACACCTCACGGCAGTAAGGTTCGTCCCCACCGGCATCCTCGTGAACGGCATCGACGCCGGCTACTTCGTGGGCCCGGGCTGGTATTGGGACAAGGCGAATGCGCTGTGGCTCACGAACGCGGGGCCGTTCACCGTCTCGGGCTCGACGACGAACATCGGCCTGCACGTGGCCGCAAACACAGAGGTGGCGGTCAGCAACCTGACGATCAACCTGGCGAACGCATCGCCCATCGCGCTCGAATCCGGCGCGACGCTTGAACTTTCGCTCGTGGCGACCAACATGCTTGTGGCGGGCGATAACTACGCGGCGGTCTCCGTGCCGGCTGGCACCAGGCTGAAGGTCTCGGGAGACGGCTCGCTGACCGCGAAGGGCGGGCACAACGCCGCCGGCATCGGCGGCGGGCGCACCGCCGCCGATGCCGGCGGAGACCAAGACCGCTATGTGGGAACGCTCGAGATAGCCGGCGGAACGGTGAAGGCCGTCGGCGGATACAGGGCGGCGGGAATCGGCGGAGGACCTCTATGCAAGAACGCCACCATCGAGATCTCCGGCGGCGTAGTCGAGGCGACGGGCGGCACGCACGCCGCAGGCGTAGGCTCTGGCGACCAGGTCAGCGTGGGCACGGCCACGGGCGACAAGATCACGATCTCGGGCGGCATTCTCGTCGCGAAGGCGGGTCTCAACGCCGCAGACATCGGCTGCAGCGGTTATGGGGTCTGCTCCTCCGTGACGGTCAGCGGCGGCACGATCAGGACGGCGGACGGCAAGCCCCCGCGCATCGGCAAGATGCGCGGCACGACGAACGAACCGGCGGTCATATTCTCCGGCGGCGCAATCTACACCGTCGCCAGCAACGCCGTCCCCGCCGCCATCAACGACTACGGCTTCGCCGTGTTCCCGGTGGACTTCGACGTCGATCTTCCGAACGGCAAGGCCACCTCCGCCTCGCTTGCCCTGAATGGCGGCTCCGATCCCCGGCTTGTGGGCTCGTTCCAGCGGTACGGCACCAAGGACCTCTACGCGAACGAGGACGGCATCCTTCGCCTATGGCTGCCCGCCATGCCCACCAACACAAGCTTCATCGCATACTTCGTGATGGAGGACGGATCCTCGTACTACTTCAGCTACAACATCGGGGAGGACGGCAAGATCGCGCAGACCGACTTCCTCGTCGTGAACGGGGAGTTCGTGTCCGGCACAGCGGACGCCGCCGGGACGGGGTGGAGCTACAAGACGAACACCTGCACCGTCACGCTCACCGCGAACTCCTGGGCCACCGGCGTCGCCACCAACGGCACCTGTCGGTTCCTGGTGCCCCGGGGCGGCGCATCTTCCTTCGCGATCTCCAACCTCCTCCTCAAGGCGAAGAACGCGAGCGCCTATTCGGCGATCGTCATCTCCAACGACTGCACCTTGGCGTTCGGCGGACGGACAAACTTCGTCGCCGCCACCGGGCAGTACTCCGCCGGAATCGAAGTGGCGCAGGACGTGACGCTCACGCTGAGGGGAGGGCCGGCCGCGGCGGCTGCGGATGATGGAGCGGACCGCCGTGAGCCGCCCCTTTGCGTGTACGGCGGACCAAGCGGCGCCGGCATCGGATCCAAGGGCGGCGTCACCAAGCCCGGCAGGATAGTGATCGAAAGCGGCGTGATCTTCTCCCAGGGCGGCGACAAGGCCGCCGGAATCGGCGGGGGGCTTTCGTCCAATCTCCAGGAGGACGGCATCGTCATATCGGGGGGCATGATCACCGCCGTGGGCGGATCGGACGCCGCCGGCATCGGCGCCGGCTACGGCAGGTTCACCTTGCCCGACAGGGTGGCGAACATCTCCGGCGGCACGGTGCTGGCGACTAGGGGAATCCGTTCGCTCTCGGATCTCATCAAGAGCCTGGGCAACGTGATCGTGCTGAGCCCAACCGAGAGGACGCTCGTCATCACAGGCGGCAGCGTGCATGGCGCCAACAATCTGGTCATGCCCGATCCTGTCGACGCCGACGGCGCGAAGCTTGGCTATGTCCTCTTCACCGGGCTGGAGGCCGGGAAGGTTGTGGACATCGAGTCCGAGGACGTCCCCCCGTCGTATTCGCTTGAAGGCCTGCGCGCCGACTCCTCCGGCGCGATATGCATCTGGCTTCCAAAGGAGTCGGTCTCGCGGATCTTCAAGCTGGGCGGTCTGTATTTCGTGGGCGGCGGCACCACGAACAACGTCTTCGCGGCGGCGTCCGGCTCCGAAAGGCATCCGGCGCTTGATTCTCTCGAAAGCCTCGACATCAAGTCGCTGTCCCTTGACGGCGGGAACGTATCGCTCGTCGTCTCCGCGCTGCCGGATGGGTGGCTTGAGCGGAACAATTCACTTCTGCGCGTGCGCGCGGCGGATGCGCTGCCGCTCTCGGCGTCCGCGATCAAGCCGGCCGAGGACGTCTCAGTTCAGGTGAATCCCGACGGCACCATAACGATCACGCTCCCGTCCGCAGGCGCGGAGCGGATGTTCTACCGGGTCGAGTCGAAATAAAGAGGGACGAGCCAAGTGGAGCAACGTTGGAAAATGACAAAGGGACAGGCGGGAATCGTCTCGGCGGTGGCGTTTGTGGCGCTGCTTGAGCCTTGTGCCCATTTGATCACGTATATGGACATGTTGTCGGCCGCTTTGGGGGATTGGCTCGGCGATGCTATGCGTGGCCAATTGGCGCGGATTGCATTGCCCTGGACAACGGCTGCTGTCTTGGCGTTCTTCATCTATCGCTATCTCGTCCGGAGCGATTTCGCGAAAGTGTGCGGAGACTGCGCTGCGCATAGAATCCGTGCCTGGGCGCTGTTCGCGGCGTTTATCGTCTTTGGCGTGTTTCGGCCTTCGGTTGTTTTTCTTCCTCTCGAGACGCAATCTGAGATGGTTTCGCTTGTGGAGGAAGATGAAAAGGCAGGCACTGCAACTGAACGCTCAAACGATCCGAATGTCGTGTTTGAGGTCGAAGGCGACCTTAACGGTTTTTTCTCCTTCCGTCGTGCACAGGATGCGCATGTAAAGGCTCGTCCTCCTGAATCGGGCGTCAAGTCGCCATCTGGCAGATTTTCAGTTGTGGCCGAATGCGTCGCACCTGATGAGTCGGGAGTTTGGAATGTCGACATCATCGCATTGGCGGATGACGGGACCGCCAGAGGCGTGCTGCGTCTTGTGGACGGCAAGGAGATGCGCGGCATAACACCTTACTGGTTTAAGACTTTTGCGGGAGATGTGCTCGTGCTCTATGTGCAGAACGACACGCATGCTACATCGCTGCTGGCAGTTCTTCCGAATTCATTCGGCGATACTGTCACTGCTAAGTTGCTGTATTTCAGCGCGCCTAGTTTTGCCGATGATTTCTATGATCATAGGTATGTTGAGGAAAAGTCGGTGAAAGTATCCTATGATGGGATTCTGACATACACGATGTGGTGTGATGCTCAAGAAGGCAAGTCAAATCGCACATATAATGTTTCGATTCCAATTGCGATCACATGGGGCGAACGTGTTGAAGGCGCACCAGTCCTCAACGAGTGATGTGCCCATTGGCCATCAGTGTACTTTCTTGAAAACAAGCAATCGGCCTCCGCGCTCTTCCTTGCAACCAGGCCATCGGCGACAGCCATCTTCCTTGAAGACAGGCCCGCTAACCC
>CAMOHV010000059.1 GCA_946615275.1 uncultured Verrucomicrobiota bacterium
CTTTTTCACTTGAACTCGATCAGCGTTCCGGCGCCGAGCTGCCGCGTTACGAGCAGTACGCCCGTACCCTCGAACCGCGAGTCGTCCTTGAACTGCGCCGACGACGACGTGGACCCCCAGGTGCCGCACTTGGCCGAGATCTTCGCAACGTCGTCGAAGAAGAGCGCGCCAACGGGGACCACGGTGGACGAGCCCGCGATGTCCACCTTGCCGCCGTCAGCGATCCTCCACGTGGTTCTGCGGTGCATTCCTGATTCGAGGTTCAGCGCGACCTTCGCGCCCGCTCCGCTGACCAGGACGTTTGTGCATCCGGCCCATGTGCAGCGCGCCGCCAGCTCGAACACGCCCCCCGTCACCGTCAGCGAGCCCGTGGACTGTATGTTCGTCGCGAATGTATACGAGGCGTCGCCGCCCTTCACGATCGACACGGCCCCCATCACGTGCACGTCTTCGTTCGTCCCCGGCGTCGTCTGGCGGAAGGAGAACGTCGCGGGCGATGACGAGGTGATGGCGGAAGTGCCGCGGTTCGCGGCGGTCGTCGTGCCGATCTCCCCGTTCAGGCGGATGTTCCCCACGGAGACGTCGTGCCCGTTGAGATTCAGTTTCGGCGTGGCGGAGAGAACCGGCTCCATGGTCAGATTCGGGAACGGCTCAGCGGACACGCCGTCCGCCTCGACGTGGCACGTGCATGCGTCCTGGAGGTTCAGCGTCTTCACGACGTTGCCTGACTCCAGCCAATGGACCGCGATCCAGATCGGCTGGAAGAGGTTGAACGAGGACCGGTTGAGATACCAGTTGCCGCTGGCGGCGTTCATGTGGACGTTGCCTGCCGGATTGACCACGCCGCCGTCGGTGTAGAGCTTGCCCTTGCCGCCGTATACGATCACGTGGCTGGTGTTCATTATGGACAGAGGCCGTAAAAGATGCACGACGCCCCAGGTCTCGAATGAATTGCGGTCGTAGGCAGTGTTGCCAGGATGCACGGCCATCGTTATGGGCTTCTCCACGATCGTTTCCTGCCCGTCCACGCCCAGCATGATCCCCGCGGAGTGGCCGTTGTCGCTGTATGCGACTATGTCGCCCGGAAGGCCGGCGGCGGACATCTTGCCGAAGGCGTAGAGCGGCGCCGTCGCCTTGAGCCTGCCCTCAAAGGCGATCCAGCGTCCCGTGTAGTCCAGCGCCTGATCCAGAAGCAGGGTTCCCGGCCCCTTCTTTGTGATGCATGAATAGGCGTTGGCGTTCACGGCCGCGAGGTCGGCGGCGGATATCGCGTCGGCGATGGAGAGCGTGGCGCCCGAAGGAACGGTGATGACGAGCGTGGACGTGAACATGGCGCATCCGCCTGCGGCCGGGTCGAAGACCGGGGAGCGCGTCGCGTAGGACGGCGAGGACTCGCCGCCGAAGTAGCCGCGGCCCTGGCTGGCCCCTCCAACCATGAAATCGCCGTCGAACATCAGCATGGTGCCGTCGGCGATGGACATCGCGCCTGCCGCCGCAGCCGCGTCGGCCACGGAAAGCGTCGCGCTGCCAATGCCCAGTGCGTTGTCTACGTTCGTGACGAGCCTCCCGCCGGAAAGCGTCACGCCAGTGCATCCCAGGAAGATCGCGTTCTTCGTGAACTCGACGGCGCCGCCCGCCACCTCAAGCGAGCCCGAGCAGTTCGGCGAGCACGCGCACACGAATGCTCCGGGGCCGGTCTTCTTGAGGGAGAGATGCCCGTCGAAGGTGAATGAGTGGTTTGTCGCCACGGGCGCCGTCACTCCGAAATCAAGCGTTGCCGGGCCGGTGGAGCTCGTGACGGAATAGCCGTAGATGTTCGTGGTGCCGAAGTCGAACGCGGTGTCGTGCCCCTTCAGGTCGAACGTCCCCCATGAAGAGGTCGTTCCGCTGTTCGTGACAAGGCGCACCTTGGGGCGGTTTGCGAAAGCGCCGTCGGTCTCGAGGAACACATACCCGCCGATATTGTGGGTTATCGACCCTACATTGTTGCCCGCCGCGGCGAAGTGGACGCACTCGTACGTCAGCTCCATCGACGAGATGTTCGCCGGCACGTCGTATATCCACCAGTGCTGGGACGCGCCGGCGTTCGCGACACCCTTGTCCGTCGCCTCCACGCCGCCGTACGTGTAGAACGTGCAGTCGGTGGGGAAGAAGAACGTCAGCTTCCCGGACGGACAGGAGAGTAGCCCGCGCAGCGTGCATGACTTGCGGTGGGCCTGCAGGCGTATCGCGGCGGACTGCGTGTCGGGCGTGGCGGTGGCGTACACCTCTATGGGATTCTCCACCACGGCGTTCGTGGCGTCGAACTGCAGATACGCTCCGGCGGAATGCTGGACGATGACCTTCGACAAAGCGCCGGTGCCTCGGCCTAGCGCATTTTCGTTTGTCGCGACGATCGTCCCTCCTTGTCCAAGCGTCCAGGCACCTGCGTAGTCGAGCGCCCTGTCCAGCTTGAGCACGCCGCCGCCCGTCTTGACGACGTAGTCGTATTCATTGTTGTTCAGCTTCGCGAGGTCTTCGGCGGAAATCGCGTTCTCGATAGAGACGGAGCCGGACGGGACGTTTATCGTCAAGAGGCCTTCTCCGCCGGCGGAGCTCTGAAGCACGCCCGTAGAGGCCGAGTCGAAGAGGCCGAGCTTCGTCCCCGCCGGCGAACTGGTCGAACCGTATGTGCCGGCCGGCTTGACGACCCCGCCGCAGTAGAACCTTGTCACGGGCACCGTCAGGCCGGACGGCAGTAGCATCTGGTCGGCCGCTTCTCCATCCTCCACCACCAGATCCATCGTCACGGGGAACACATCGGCATCGGCAATCTCAAGCCTCCCGCCGGAAAGCGTCACCTTCGTCACCTTCGCAAACGCCGCGGACGCCCCCATGGCAAGTGTCCCGTCACATACCGCAAGCTCTCCATACACATCGTCGCTCTTGTTGATTGTGAGCTTCCCCGCACCTCCCTTTACGAGGCTAAGACTACCGCTGAGTGTGCAGTTCAGCGTCGCGTCTACGGCGTTGGACACTGTGAGCGTGCAGGCTGCATTCCCTCCAAGGAGGTTCCCGCTGCCCACGCTCCCCGCCGTGATGTTCGACTCCAGCCGCACCGCCGCGGAATGTCCGTTGAGGTCAAGGTATTCGGACGCTCCGAAGTTGGATATCCGCATGGCGCCGCCGGAGAGCGCGCCGTCCGCGTAGAGGACCATCTTTCCGCCGCCTCTTCCGTAGAAGTGGCCGATCCTGTTCCCGGGCGCGTAGAGCCGCAGGTACACCCAGTTGTGGTTGAGCGTGCCGAGGTTCATAGGCTCGTCGTACACATACCAGTTTCCGTTGGCGCCGGTGGTGACGACTGTGGCGTTCGCCGCGTCCATGCCGCCGTACATGCTCAACTTCACGCCACCGCCCTGGAAGTAGAAGCCGCATGTGCAGGAATCCTCCACCGTGACGCGCCCGTCGATGCGAAGCCATACCTTGCTGCCGTTGTTGTCGCCGTTGAACATGAGAGTCCTCACATTCGTGGCGCCCGTTCCCGTGATGCGTATCGGCGCGGAGATGGTCGCGTTGATGCACCCCTTCTCCACGAATATCTGCGAATACGAGGCGGGGAGGCGGATGGTGGCGGCGGCGCCGACGCCCTTGCCCATGGGCCACGTTGGATCGGCCGAGGCGCTCCCGAGCTTTGCTATGGCCTTGTCAAGATTCCACGCGCCGGTGTATTCAAGATCCTCCGTGAGCGTCACCGTTATCTGCGACGAGCCGGTCAGCACCACGTTTGTGATCGTGCCGTCGTCCGTCTTGAGCGCCGTGTAGTATGCGGCGTTCGCGCCGGAGAGGATGCTTGAAAGCGCGCCGCTCTCGGTTATGGTGAGCACGCGGTCGCTCAGCGAAACCGCTGCGGCGGCGGTTGACGCCATGGCCAGAGCCGCCGTTGCAAGCGCGGCTCTAGCGGACACGGAACGTGATTTCCCTTTGCACAATAGAGATCCACGCCTCGGCGCTGCAACCGCTTCGAATTTTCCCTCATCAACTCGGATGTGCGGATTGCACTCATCCGACTTTCCCTGAAAAACAGCATTCGCCATAGCTTGGTTCTCCTTTCTTTGATTTTGCAAGTTATCGCTACCAATTATAGCGGATATTTTCCCATTGTCAATACGTCATGGATCCTATTGTGTTTCGGGGAAGGCAAGCGAGGGCGCATGTGTATTTCACCCATGCGCATGGATATCTGGAAACAACGAGAACTTCTCGTTTGGATTTTAACGCAGATACGCAGAGTCTTCCAGACTACCTGGCGATGCACACCAAATTCTCAATTCTCAATTCTCAATTCTTCAACGGCTTCCTCTTCGCGGCGATCTCGGCGCCAAGCTCCGCGCCGTCCTTGCGGGAGCGGGCCTTCAGGAACATCCTCAATGGCGCGCCCTCTAGCCCGAACCGCGCGCGGATCGCCTTCTCGAGATACGACTTGTACGCCGGCGTCACGAGCTTCGGGTCGTTCACGAAGAGGCGTATCGTGAGCGGATCTACGCCCACCTGCAGCCCGTAGTACACCTTGAGCCTCCTACCGCCCTTCATCGGAGCGAGAGTCCGCTTCGTGGCCTCGACAAGCGTGCGGTTCAGGACGCCCGTAGGCATCTTCGCGCGCACGGAGGAGGAGACGGCGTCTATCGCGTCCACGGTGCGGCGGATGTTGTAGCCCGTCTTGGCGCTGCAGTAGACTATCGGGGCGTACGACATGAACGGCATCATCTTCCTCAAGACCTCCGAGGCCTTCGTCTCGGTGATGCCCTTCTCGGTCGCGAGGTCCCACTTGTTCATCAGAAGGACGCACCCCTTCTGGGCGTCGAGGATCTTCCCGGCGATGCGCATGTCCTGGCGCACGGGCCCCAGCTCGGACTCGAGGACGAGCAGCACCACGTCGGCCTCCTCGATCGCGCGCTCGCTGCGGAAGAGGGAGAAGTTGTCCACGGACGTCTTGGACATCTGCGTGTGGTGCTTCATGCCGGCGGTGTCCACGAGCGTGTAGTGCCGCGCCGCGGGGCCGGCGCCGATGGTGAACGGAACGTCAACTGAGTCGCGCGTTGTGCCAGGGATTTCCGAGACTATCACGCGCTCCGCGTTGAGGAGCCTGTTGATGTAGGAGCTCTTCCCCGCGTTCGGTCGGCCCACGACCGCGACGCGCAGGGGGCGGACGCTCTCGGCGGAGGCGTCGGCCGGCGGCAGCCTGGACGTCGCGTACGCGACAAGCTCCTGCATTCCCCTTCCATGCTCGGCGGATATAGGGAACACGTCGAGTCCGAAGCGGTGGAATTCGCTGGCGCGCTCCTCGTCCTCGGCGCGGTCGCATTTGTTGGCTGCGATGGCGCATGGCACGCCCGACTCGCGGACGCGCTTTATCACCTCCTCGTCGAGGGGCGTCACCCCCGCGCGCACGTCCACCACGATGAGGCACACCGCGGCGTCGGTCACGGCCACCGCCGCCTGCTGGCGCGTCTCGGCGGCGAGGGGGTCCTCGGAGCCTGGCGTTGGGCCGAACGCGAGGCCGCCCGTGTCCACTAGCATGAACCGCCGCCCGTTCGCCTCCACCTCGCGGGCGACGCGGTCGCGCGTCACGCCTGGCTGGTCGAAGACTATCGCGATGCGCTGGCGCGCAATGCGGTTGAAAAGGGCCGACTTCCCCACGTTGGGGCGGCCCACTATCGCCACTACGTTCGAGTCCATGTCAGAACACCCGTTTCTTGTAAAGGTAGAAGAGGAATGCGATGAGACCGAAGGCGAAGCAGCCCGATATCGCGGCGATCACGGCGAATGCGTGCTTGAACCCCTGCATCGGCAGCTCCACGTTCATGCCGTAGGCGGACGTGATGACGGTGGGCACCGCGAGCAGGATCGCAGCCGCGGTCATGTACTTCATCACGTTCGAGAGGTTGTTGTTGATGAGCGAGGCGAAGGTGTCGAGGGTGCCGTTCAGGATGTTGGCGTGGATCGTCGCGGTCTCGAGGGCCTGCTGGTATTCGACGGCCGCGTCGTCGAGGACGTCGTGGTCGTCCTCCGTCATGTTCAGCTGGCGCGCGTGGTCGAGGCGGTTGATGAGGATGTTGTCGGCCTTGAGCGACGTCGAGAAGTAGACGAGCGCCTTCTGGAACGTGAGCAGCTTCAGGAGCACCTCGTTCGAGATGGACTCGTGCAGGGAGTCCTCGAGGTCCTCGATCTTCGAGTGCATGTCCCTCAGATAGCGCAGGAAGAGGACCGCCGCGTGCCACAGGAGGCGGAACGTGAAGCGGTTGCTCTCCCCTGGCGGGCACACGCGGCGCATCTGGTCGAGGAACGCGCTGGTGACAGGCGTCGCGGACGAGCATATCGTTATCACGCTCTCGCCGAAGAGCACGATGCCGAGCGGCACGGTGGCGTAGGGGAGCACGGTGTCGTCGTCCTCCTCGCCGCGCACGGGGTACGGGACGTGCACGATCACGAGCGAGTATCCCTCGTCGTTCTCGAAGCGCGGCCTCTCTTCGCGGTCGAGCGGGTCGGTCAGGAAGTCACGCGGCGCGCCAGAGAAGGACAGTACCCTCTCGAGCTCGGCCGTGGTGGGGTCGGCCAGGTTCATCCAGCATGATCCCTTGAGTTCGGTGGTCTCCTTGAGGCCTCCTCCCTCCCATCTGTATATAGCAAGCATGCCGGCATCCTCCTTTCCAATCCGGCGTTCACGAAACGGTTATAAAGTATGCCATTCCGCGGGCGATTTTTCAACCCCAAAAACGCGCAAATTTTCCGCCCTGCATGGCCGGCGAAGATGCCGAAAGGGCGGCGCGGATGCCCGCGCCGCCCTTCCTTGCGGTCGAATCGACCGGATGGCATCACATCATGCCGTCCATGCCGCCGCCCTGGCCGCCCTGGCC
>CAMOHV010000060.1 GCA_946615275.1 uncultured Verrucomicrobiota bacterium
GGGAGTCGGGGAAGTTGTGTGTGTGGAAGTCTATGACCATGGGCGGGATCGTCAGGCGGACATCTCGGCGTGGATCGCGCGCGCGGCCGCCGCCGGGTCCGCCGCGCCCAGTATCGGGCGGCCCACAACGAGGTGCGTCGCGCCGTCGCGCACGGCGTCCGCAGGCGTCGCCACGCGCTTCTGGTCGCCCACCGCCGCCCCCGCCGGCCTCACGCCCGGCGTCACGAAGAGCGTCCCCTTCTTGAGCGCCTTCGAGAGCGCGCCCACCTCCAGCGGACTGCTCACGAGGCCGTCCGCGCCGCTCGCCACGGCGAGGAACGCCGCCGCGCGCACCTGCTCCGCAGGCGTGCGCCCGACGACCCCCACGTCCTTGAGGTCGCCCTGGTCCAGGGAGGTGAGCACAGTCACGGCGAGGATCTTCGGCGCGGCCGCGCCGAACTCCGCCGCGGCGTCCGCCGCCGCGCGTATCATCGCGTTTCCGCCAACGGCGTGTATCGTCATCAGGTCCACGCCCAGCGCGCCGCCGCTCTTCACGGCCCGCGCCACGGTGCGCGGGATGTCGTGGAGCTTGAGGTCGAGGAACACCCTCTTCCCCAGGCCCTTCACGGCCTTCACCACGTCGGGCCCCTCCGCCGTGAAGAGCTCAAGCCCGATCTTGTAGAAGTCGACGCCGTCGCCGATGAGCTTCACCTTCTCCTCGGCCTCCGCCCGGCTGTTCACGTCGAGCGCAACTATCAGTTCTGCCATTTTCTTTTTCCTTTTCTGGTTCCGTCATTTGAAGAGTATCATCGTCCCGCGGCTCAGGGACACCTCCAGGGACGTGCCCGTCTGCCGAAGCTCCGCGAACTTCGCGTACGGCCCGATGAACTCCACGTTTTCGGGCGCGAAGGCGCCCTTCACATTCTTCGCCGACGCGAGCCTGAAGAGCGTCTTCTTGCCCGCGTAGGCAGAAAGGTCGAACACGAACTTCGCGTCCTCCGCTATCACAAGGTCGCGCGCGGCCGTGAGCGCACCGCTGTCGCCGGACGCGTCCGACGCGAACTTCAAGGTGGAGACGCGCGTCACGCCGGCGGCGGAATCGACCGTGTTCGTGAGGATGATGTCCCGCGCCGCGACCGAGCCCTTCCCCGAAAGGGACAGCGTCCCCTCTCCGTCCGAGGACACGACGATGTCGTAGTTGGTGCCCACCGTGATCAAATTTCCGCCGGAGACGTCTACGAGCCCCCTCGCGTTGTGGAAGGCGGCGAAACCGCCGTGTTTCCACGTGCCCGCGCCGAGCACGTTCGTGGAAACGCCGCCCAGATACAGATTGCGGTTGAACGTCGCCAAGCCGCCGCTCTGCACCCACTCGCCCTCGCCGCCGGCCATGCCGATCACCGACGGAACGGATATCGTGCTTCGGAACGTTCCGCCCGTCTGCACCACCCTGCCGTAGCCGTACAAGAGGCCGATGATCGCATACCCCCCGCCGTTCGTCACGGCCCCGGAGAAAAGCTCGAGTATTCCAGTCATCCTGCTCGTCACGCCGCTCATCTCCAAGACGCACGACCCGTCGCCGACGATCAGCCCAAGCGGATGCGAGTTCCCGACGTTGCCGCGCGCGTTGAAGGCCCCTCCCGCGACCTTCACGACTCCCGTCGGGAAACAGCCCGTCGCGGCGGCATTGCCGTCAGACGGCCTCTTGTAGCCCAGATGGGAGCCGTACGCGCCGCCGCCGCTCAGAAGCCCGGCCTGCACGTTGATCTCGCCGTATCCCTTCGTGCAGCCTATCTGCAGACCAGATCCGGAATACAACGAGGCGGACGGCGAGTCGATCGTGACTATCGAGCGAGAACGCTCGTAGTAGTCGCCCACGGCCATCTCCTGCATTCCTGAGACCGTTGCGCTGTCCGTGATGCGCACCCGGCACTCCTCGCCTTCGGCGTCCGCCGCGAAGTAGCTGCGGATGTATCCGTGAAGGCTCAGCTGGGTCGAACCGGAGAGCGTCGTCTCGCCCGTGCCGAAGATGCTCCCCCATATCCACTGGTCAAGGCGGAGATAGGTGTTGTGGATGGTGGTCTTCGCGCCGCCGCGGGTCTGCAGCATAGGCGTCTGGCTCAAATGGGACGCGTCGTTGAAGTTGTACCCGAGCGTCACCGTTGAATTGGAGATCGCGAGCGTCCCGCCGTCCACGTACAGGACGTAGCCATAGCTGACGTTGGCCGGCGGAGCGGCGTTCACCACCGCGTCGTCTATGCGGATCGCGGCGTTCTCCGCGCAGATGCGCCCGTAGAGATTGGACGTGGTGAACGCGCCGGAGATGGCAAGCTCCCCGCCGTCGTGCACATACACCACGTTCGAAGTCGCGCCCACGCCCGCCGGCGAAGCGTATTCCACGCTTCCCCCGCCCGCGGAACCGAGATTCAAAGTCGAGTTCGTGCCGATGTCGAACACCGTCCCGTCTATCGCGAGAGGCGCGCCAAGGTCGAGCGTGGCGCGCCCAGCGTGGACGTCGGTCTCCAGCCGGCCCGCGTCGATCGCGGCAGGACCCGCGATGGAGTACGTCCCCTCCTTCCACACGCGGGCCACGTCCCCGGAGGCGGGCACCCCGTTCCCCCAGTTGCCGGCCGTGGACCAGAGGCCGTCCCCCGCCAGCCCCGTCCAGTACGTGACGGCGTCCTCGCCCGACACCTCGATCACACCCGTCCCCTCGATCTGGCCGACGACCGTTCCCTCCGTTCCGCCCTCTCCTGTGTACTTGCCAGCGGCATACGGCACGCCGTTCACGATGACATGCTTCACCTTCTGGGCGAACCCCGCCGGAACCACGAGGCGGGCGGAGGAATCCATGCGTATCATGAGCGCATCGTCCGCCGCGAACGGCGACGGCGCGCCAGCCGCGACGACGAAGCGGGAATTCGGCTCCATCATCAGCAACGTGAGCGCGTTGAGCGGACGCTCGTCCACCGCAACGCTGGACATCTCGAAGACGGCCCCGCTTTTCAGATCTATCCTCGGCACGCTTGGGAACCTCGCCGTCTCCGAAAGCCGGAACGTGCCCGCCTTCACCGTTATCGAGCCCGTGGTGGTGCTCTTACGGCCCTTGAACTCGATGACGCGCGCCGATGTGTCCGGATCCCACACGAGCGACACCGCGCCCCTCACGACGTTGGACGTGGACGTGTCGCCCGTCGCCTTCATGAGAAGCGTCGCGGGGGTGGCGGAGTTGAAGGAGTTGCCAGTGAGATTGTTCGGATATTTTCCGGCCAGCGCTCCCGGCCCTATGCGGTCTACCACGACCGTATGCCCGTCCAGGAAAATCGTGCCCTTCTCGTTCTCGGCCCAATACGATGTTCCAAAGTCGACGACGGGAAGGTTCTCGCCGAACACGTCGCCGCAGCGGAAATGCATCGGGACGTACCAGGGGGAGAACACTTTGCTGCGTATGTTGACGCCACCCGCGAAATCCGGCAGATATGTGGCAGACGCCGGATAGTCGAAATTGAAGTTCTTCACGTCCACCGCGCCGTTGATGTGGACGATGCTCTGCGCCCATTGCCCCCATACGATCGTCCCCTCGGGCGCGTCGATCCTGCCGTTGAAGACAAAGGGTCTCGCAGGGCCGGTGTCGCGTCCCTGCGGATACGGGTCGCCGATGTACAGCGTCTTCCCGGAACGCACGAACACGTCCCCGTTGAAGACGGCCGAGCCCACCCCCGGGGCGAGCAGAATGCGCGCGTTCGCGCTGAAATCGATGTTCGCGTTGTAGACGATCGAGCATGAGTTCGAAAGCGTGTATGTCCGCGACAGATTCCCGTTGTTGTGGTAGCCCCAGAACGGCATCGCGTTCATCGTGATCGTCTTGCCGTTGAACGTCTTGGTGCCCGTTCCGTTACAGCTTATGCCGCCGATCGACATTCCTTCGATGTCGTTCTCGGACTCGACGCTGCCGCCCGCGAAGACGAGCGCGTCGTCGTTGCCGGATACGGGCCGCACGTCCCAGTTCGCGGCGCTGGACCACTTGCCGTCGCCCGCGCCGCCCGTCCATGTGCATGTATTGCCGGCGAGCAAAACTGGAACTGCAAACGCTACAGCAAAAAACGCGAAAAACATGGTTTTCATTATGACTTGTCCTCCGTTGCCGCGATTATACCATATTTTCACGATGCCGTGTGCGGAAAATTTCCACCAGAAACCAGAAACTAGAAACTAGCGATAGATCGTCTTCCAGTCGTCGCGCATCGACACAGGGATCCAGCCATTCTCCTCGCATGACCTCCTCATGCGCCCGGCCTTCTTTTCGTCGCCGCGCTCACGCACCGTGTCGTCGCACAGCAGCATGAACGCCAGTGCCCTGTATTCGTTGCCGCCGACCACGTAGTTGGCCATGCTCGCGTCGGTCGAGCTGTTGCCGAAGGCCAGGACGGGCTTCACGCCTATCTCGCGGATGATCGCGGTCACCTTGTTCATCTGCAGGTTCTTCACGATGGAATCCCCCTCGAGGACCGGGACATCGTCCTTGCGGAAGAGATATCTGAGGCCGTCCTCGCCGCCCTGCGCGCGCGCGCACACCGCGCTGTCGGACCCGATCACGCGCCACGGCGGAACGGGCAGCCTGTCGCGCACCAGCGCGCGGACGAGAAACCTGTCCGAGCCGCTCACGACATACACCGTGAATCCGCGCTCCACGAGAAACCCGACGAGCTGCACCATCGGCTTGTAGAACATCTCACCACGCTTCATCCCCGGATATCCGCTTTGCGGCTCCTCCATGAATCTCCGCACAAGCGAGTCGAACTCATCAAGCGTCATTCCCCTGTAAGCCTTCGCGACTGCCCGCTCGCGCCCCTTCTCTAGCGGAGGGAGAACGCGCCTCTCGCGGGAGGCGCGCGCCATGGCCGTCAGCTCCGCCGGGGCAGAGCTCTTCAGGTCGTCAAGGACCCTGCGCTCGAAAAGCAGCCAATCAAAATACGTGGGGTCTGTCTCGCAGAAGAGAGTGCCGTCAAAGTCAAAGACCGCTATCCGGCACTCGGGGGGTATGAAATCGGGGGATCCCTCGTCGGTGATCGAGGCGACGTATTCGACTATCGCGCGCTTCGACTCCGCGCCGTCGGTCCATAGCGACAGCCCGTCGCGCGTCATGCATCCGCCAGCCGCGCAAATGACGAACGCGGCCGCAAGGGCCCTTGGCAGAATCAACGCAATGGACTTCATATCGTTCCTCCTTGTTCTATAAGCCGCGCGAACACTGTGCATCCCGCAACGACGTCAGCGTATTCTTCACCGCATCTCCTTGACGATGCGGATCTGCGCCGCCGCCGTCGCGGCGTCGGCGGACGAGAGCGCGACCGGCACCTCTCCCTCGAAAAGCGGAAGCGCGGTCTCGAACCGGCCCGATTCGCGCACCGTATGCGTCTTCATCACCACCACGCGCCAATTCAGCCCGTCGTCCATCCTCAGCGCCTCACCGGCAGCGAGCGCGACGGGGAAATCGCGCCTCTCCCCGCCAAGCGTCAGGACGGGCCTCGCCACAGGCCCCACGATCTCCACGCCTAGACGGGCCTTCTCCCCCGGGCGCACTCGCACTGGCGGGAGATCCGCCATCCCGCGCGACGGAGCCCACAGCTCCGGCCAGGCGGCCTCGTAGGAAAGCATGCGGCGCGTCTCGACGGTCCATTCCGCCTTGAGCGCCGGAAACGGCGAGCCTGTCAGTCCGGTCACGGTGACCTCCGCGCGCGCAGCGGGATTCTGCGAGGTGAACGCCACCGTGTTGTCCCCTGCCGCCACCGACGGCGCAGGGCCTGCGGCCTTCGCCCGCCTCATCGGCGTGCCGTCCAGCGCATAGAGCGTCCAAAGGCCGTCCTCCAGCTCCGCGAACTGGCCCTCCGCGACGTCGAACGGCAGCGCAAAGGCCGCTCCGTTCACCGACACGACCGGCTTCGCGAGCGGCACCGGGGCGAGCGGCATCACCTTGACCGCGCTCACCTCAACGCTCGCCGAACCGCCCTTCTTCACGCCGTTCAGCCAGATGGACGCCTTCTCAACCGCGCCTATCGCAAGCGCGCGCTCGTAGATGTTGTAGTTCGGGCCGCCCGGCGCCATGTATGGCCAGATGAAGCCCTCGGCAGCGCCGGCGTCGTGTTCGCGCCATATCGAGAACACGAAGTAGCGCCATCCTGTGAAGTCGAGCTTCACATAGTGTTCGCTCACCGCGCTGTTGACCGACTTCGGAGAGGAGAGCTGCATGTTGAACGTCGCGCCCGATCCGTCGCCCTTCACCCACGCCCCAACAGCAAGCGGCTTGTACTTCCCGCCGGCCGCCTCCTTCATCAGATTCAGGAACGGACGCGGATACACCTTCAAGGCCGCCGCCCACGAGCCGTTCTCCGGCGCGCCGTCGTTCTTCGCGGAGAGCACCAGCGTCGGGCCATGCTCGCCATCGCCCTTCGCGATCTTCGCCGCCACGCCCTTCGCCTGCGAGACCTTCAGGCCGTCCAGGTCGCCCGCGCCCAGCACCGTGCATGGCGCCGCATCGTATGGATCGGCGCCGTCCAGCGCGCGCACGCGCAGCGCGGCGCGCCCCGCCCCCTTCATGGAGACCTTCCATTCGCGGTCGTGCGCAGTCCCCATCCGGTGCATGCGCACCTCCGTCTCCGCGAGCGTCCAGCGCCCTGCGGCGTCCTGCGCGAGGCGGAAGTCGCGTCCCTGCCCAGCCATGAGCCTCACCGCCTCTGGCGTGAAGGCGCGCGCCATGCGGAAGCGCTCGTACCAGCCGAGGAGCGTCGCCTGGCGCGCCTGCTCCAAGGCAAGCGGGGTCTCCATGCTCACGCCCGGCAGCACCAT
>CAMOHV010000061.1 GCA_946615275.1 uncultured Verrucomicrobiota bacterium
GAACGCGCAGAGGGCCTCGCGGCAGATCGTGGCCGTGGGCCTCAACAGGCGCGGTAACGACGCGTACCGGGAGCTCAAGAAGGCGATCGACTCCGGCAAGTACGGGACATTCCGCACGGGCCGCGCCGCGCGCGTCTCGAACATATTCCCGAACGGACTCGGCAAGTGCCCGCCGTGCGATCCGCCGAAGGGCTTCGACTGGGATGCGTGGCTCGGCCCGCGCGCGTTCCGTCCGTACAAGTACACGACGGCGCCCTATTTCTTCCGCTGGCATGTGGACTTCTCCAGCCAGGTGGGCAACTGGGGCGTCCACTACCTGGACGCGATGCGCTGGATGATGGACGAGAGGGCGCCGTGCGCGATCACGGCGGTGGGCGGCAAGTACTACACGCCGGAGTCCGATGCCGACATCCCCGACACCATGTTCTGCATCTTCGAGTTCGCCTCAGGCAAGGTTATGGAGTTCAATGTGTTCGAGGGCGGGCGCTCCAACCCAATCAAGCAGGGAGAGCTCGAGCTCGCCTCCGGCGACGCGACGGTGTTTGCGAGCCAGAGCGGATGGGAGATCGTCCCGACCACGCGCAAGGAGTTCAACAACCCCGTCAACCGCCTGGAGCCGAAGAAGTACGTCTTCAAGGAGGCGCTGCTCGACGACGGCTCCGCCGAGAGCGCCACGAAGAATGTGATCGGCGACTTCCTCGACCGCTGCGTTGACCGCAACCCGGCGGTCTTGTGTCCGCTAGAGGAGGGGCACCGCTCCACGTGCTTCGCCCATCTCGCCAACATCGCCTTCAAGGTCGGCAAGCGCCTCGAGTGGGACGCGGACGCCGAGCGCTTCACGAACTGCGACGAGGCGAACAAGCTGCTCCACTACCAGTACCGCAACGGCTACACCCTTGGGTGAGGCTCACGGCCATTTCAGCTTTTCAACTTCCAACAATAGGAGAATGACATGAAGAAGATAATTGCAGCGGCGTCTCTTGCCATGGCGGGCGCGGCCTTCGCGGCCGTGGACTGCCGCTACGTGCCTGAGCGCATGGACGATTTCGTGTGGGAGAACGAGTTCTTCGGCGCGCGCGCGTACGGCCCGAAGGTCTCCGAGCCGGCCCCTGCCGGCGAGGGGCTCGTCTCCAGCGGATTCGACGTGTTCAACAAGGCCGTGCCGGACATCATGATGGCCGACACGCTCATCAAGGGCGTGCGCGAGAAGATCAGCTACCACAAGTTCAACGGGCGCGGGTTCGACAACTACAAGGTCTCCACCGGCCGCGGCTGCGGCGGGCTTGGGATGCTTGGGAGGGACGGCTGGCGCCACGAGGGCAACTGGAAGGCCCAGCGGGTCGTTGAGAAGACTCAGGACAGGGCTGTGTTCGAGCTGGACTACGGGGCGTACACGTTGCGCGGCACGATCGCGTCCGGCGAGCCGTTCTGCCGATTCGACGTGATCCCCAAGGGCGACGCGGTGAAGGGATTACTGCTGGGGCCTGGCATCGACGTCTCGGCGGCGCGCCAGCACGACGGCGTCCTGAAGCTCTCCGTGGAGAAGGGCTTCATCGCGAACTTCGAGCCGGAGACGGAGGGGCACGTGATGACGGCGATCGTGGTGCCGCACGAGGCGCTTCTCGCCTCGGACGACAAGGGGTGCATCTATCTTCTCGCGTCGGCTGAGAAGGGCCTCACGTACTACGCGGGCGCCGCGTGGTCCGGCGCCGGGCTCTTCAAGACGGCCGAGGACTGGCACAAGCGCGTCGCGGAGTTCGCCGCGCGGATACGGAAGTGACGTCAGATGGCGATGGACAGGAACAATCCGGCTGAATTGGCGCGCGCGATCGCCGCGCTGGACGTGTGGGAGAAAGTATCCGCGCACAACTGGGCGCTTGTCTCGCAGCTTGCGGACGAGCCGTTCCTGGCCACCGTGAACCCGGCCCACGAGGGCCCCCTCAGGGGGCGGCTTCTGCTCTTCCCGGGCTTCAAGCCGTTCCGGGAGTACATGCTCGCCAAGCGCATCCCCGACTTCGGCGTGGCCACCACGCCGATGGACTTTCCGCACTTCGAGTCGGTCGGGGTGGAAGGCGGCAAGGCGGAGGTGTTCTCGTACCTTCCGGGGAAGGTGCCGTTGCCGCCGAACAAGGAGGAGAACGCGGTCCTGGGGCCGCTCCTATACGCCACGTACGGTCTTTTCATGCGCATCGAGGAGGACCCTGAGCTCCTCATGCGCTATTCGTCCGACAACGCGATGTTCTCGCTCCGCGAGGGGCTGGACGGCAAGTGGCGCGACGCGCCGCTCAAGATCCCGCCGGATCCGAATCCGATCTGGCAGGAGAACGTCTCGCTCGACAAGAAGAAGTGCGAGGCCGCGTCGCGCCTTCCGTTCGCAAGGGAGGAGAAGTGGGAGGCAGACTTCATCCTCGCGCCGATGTTCCAAACGAAAGAGCCGCGTCCGCGCTTCCTCTACATCCTCGCGGCGGTGGACGCCGACACGAGGAGCCGCAAGGTGTGGATGAAGATGAGCGTGGGCGACGGTCCCGACGCCCTCAAGCACATGTGGGAGGGGCACGCGCAGCGCTTCCTCGACGCGATCCTCGATCTGGGCAGCATCCCCGGCGAGATACACATCCGCTCCACTCGCTTTGCGCGCTTCCTGCGTCCGCTCGGCCTCCAGCTCCCGTTCAAGCTGGTGCAGCACGCGAAGCTGCCGGCACTCGAGGCCGTGCTGGACGCCGCGTTCCGTTCCCCAAACTCGCTTTAACCCAACCTTCAACCCTCTGGCACAGACATGGAAAAACAGATAGAACTGGTGGTGTGGATACTCGGCGCATACCTCGTTGGAGGCGTGCCGTTCGGATTCTTGATCGGCAAGATGCGCGGAGTTGACGTGCGTACGGTCGGCTCCAAGAACATCGGTGCCACGAACGTCTACCGCACGGTGGGCCACAAGTGGGGTCTGCTCGCGTTTCTCTGCGACTTCCTCAAGGGATTTCTGCCCACTTTCGCGGCGACGCGCCTTCTTGAGGCCGACTGGCCGGTAGCCGTGGGCCTCGCCTGTGTGGTTGGCCACACACTCACCCCCTACATGAAGTTCAAGGGCGGCAAGGGGGTGGCGACCGCCTTCGGCATGCTCATGGCGCTCATCCCCGCGCTCGTGGGCGCGGCGTTCGCGCTATTCGTGGTGACAGTGTGGATATCCCACTACATTTCCCTCGGCAGCTGCCTCGCGGCGGCGTTCCTCGGCGTGATGATCTGGATCCCCACGCCGCTCGCCCACGCGCGGCTGCCGCTTCAGGTCGTGATGACGCTTCTCGCCGTGTTCGTGATCTGGAAGCACCGCTCGAACATCGCGAGGCTCAAGGCAGGCACCGAGAACAAGATCTATTGACGTGGAACGTCGTGAGGGCCGGTGAATGGGCGGATGCATCGAGGAGATCGGGTATTTCCTGGCCTGGGAATGGATCAACATTGCGCTTGAATATACCTCGGTGGCATGGGTACGCCTGCCGCGCTTCTTCCTGGCGGTGGCGGGCGTCAACCTTGTTACGCATCCAGCCCTGATGTTCCTCCTGCAGAGGGTGTTCCTGGTCGATGGTTTCGCGGACGGCCCGCTGACTGTGCTTCTGTGCGAGGCGGGCGTGTTCCTCGTCGAGTGGGTGTGCCTGGTGACTGTGTACGGGCGTGCGAATGCTCGGCTCCTCTGGAAGGCGGCGCTTCTCATGAACTGCGTCAGCTTCGCCACGGGGCTTGCGCTTCTCCTGCGCGGCTAGTTCCTAGTTTCTAGTTTCTGGTTTCAGGTTGGTGGTGAGCTAGAGAATTTCTGAGTGACCCTCCAATTTGAAATTTTTTCATTTTCCCCCTTGCACTGCAACGGAAAAACCGCTATTCTATTAGCAAATCGCGAGGGATTTCCCCTTGCGGGAAACAAGGAACAAAAAAATGGCAAAGAAAGAACTCATTCCTACCACCAAGAGTGGCATCATGCAGGCTCTCGCTGAGGCCGCCGGCATCAGCAAGAAGCAGGCTCTCGCCGTATACGAGAAGCTCCTCGACCTCGCGGTCAAGGGCGCGAAGCAGGAGGAGAAGGGCTACATGCTCCCTGGCCTCGGCAAGCTCGTGAAGAAGCAGCAGGCTGCTCGCACGGGGCGCAATCCTGCGACCGGCGAAGTCATCAAGATCAAGGCCAAGAAGGTGGTCAAGTTCCGCCTCGCGAAGGCTTGCAAGGACGCCGTCCTCGCCAAGTAATGCTTCCCTTGCATCGCATGATGCAGCGAAGGCGCGGTGTTGAACCGCGCCTTTTTTGTGGAGAGCGGTTTTTCAGGAGACAGAGAAGATGAGGATGTTGTCCACGTTCGCGGCGGTGTGCGCCGCGCTTGCGGCTGGCGCGATGGAGAGGATAAGCCTCGACGGCCTTTGGGATTTCAGGTTCGAGAATGGGCGGCAGCTGGAGGACGTCGCGATGCCGGGCTTCGCGCCCGACGACAAGATGACGGTGCCTGGATGCTGGAACGCGATGTCGCACTGGTTCAACCAGCGCGGCACGGGGCTCTACCGGCGCACGTTCACGCTCGCGCGGGACGTGGCCGGCGCGCGCCTCGTTGTCGACGGCTGCGGGCTTCGCTCGCGCTACTGGATCGACGGGCGCGAGATCGGGACGAGCGTTCTGCCGTGGTCGAAGTTCGACTTCGCCACGGGCCCGCTCTCCGCCGGCGAGCATGTGGTCGAGGCCGCCGTGGACTCCGTGGTGGACAACACGAAGCTGAAGCTCTTCTGGGATTTCTACGACTTCTATCCCTATGGCGGATTCCACCACGGCGTGTGGCTCGAGACGCGCGAGGGCGCGGCGGAGCTGCGGCGCGTGGTGGTGCGCACGCGCGACTGGAGGACGGGGCGCGTGGAGCTCGAGGCGGAGTTCGACGGCGAAGGCGCGCCCGCAGACTTCACGGCGTCCGTCTCGTTCGACGGCGGAGCGCCGCGCAAGGTCGGGTTCGCTTCGCGGCGCGCCGCGATGGAGGTGCCGGGCTTCAAGCTGTGGAGCCCGTCGGCGCCGAACCTGCACAAGGTGCGCGTGGACGCGGGCGCGTCGCTCGGCGGCGCCGAGGCGCGTTTCGGCGTGAGGCAGGTGGGGACGGCCGGCGGGCGCATCACGCTCAACGGAAAGCCCATATACCTGAAGGGCGTGAACAGGCACGAGTCGCACTACGAGTTCGGATGCTCGTCGCCGATCCAGCTCATGTACGAGGACGTGAGGAACCTCAAGGACCTCGGCGGCAACTTCATACGCGGCAGCCACTACGCGCAGTGCGGGCAGTTCCTCGACCTCTGCGACGAGATGGGCGTGCTTGTCTGGGAGGAGTCGCTCGGATGGGGCAACACGCCGAAGCAGCTGAAGGATCCGGAGTTCTGCGACCTGCAGGAGAGGGAGACGCGGCTCATGGTGCGCAACTCCATCAACCACCCGTGCGTGATAGTGAGCGCGTTCCTCAACGAGCCACATTCGCAGACCCCGGCGTGCACGTCGCTCGTCTCGCGCCTCGTGCGCGCCATCAAGGAGGAGGACTCCGGGCATCTCGTCACGTTCGCGTGCAGCCACACCGACAACTGCATCTCGCACGCGGAGACCGACATCATAGCCTACAACACCTATCCCTGCTGGTACAACGACGAGCTCGCCACCGGCTCCCCCGAGGAGATGCGCGCGAACATCCGCCGCTGCCACGAGAGGATAGTGAAGTACTTCCGCGGGCTCTACAAGGACGACCGGCCGATCATAGTTAGCGAGACCGGCGTGAAGGCCGACTACGGCGTGCGCGACCCGCGCGGGCGAGCGCAGTACACCGAGGACTTCCAGGCCGAGTACACGCGCATCATGCTGGAGGAGATATTCGCCAACAAGGACATATCCGGCATCGCCATCTGGCAGTTCACGGACTGCAAGACGTACACGCGCACGCGCGGGATGAGGAACCGCTCCTACGGCGTGAACACCGGAGGGCTCTACGATCTCTACCGGCGCCCCAAGATGTCCGTTGAGGAGGTGCGCCGCCTCTACACGGCGAAGGAGGAATAGGAGATGAAGGCGATGACCGATCCAGAGAAGCTTACGGCCGCGGAGTTCGCGCGCTTTTTCGACCACACGTTCCTCAAGGCCGCCGGCGAGCCCGACGCGGTGCGCAGGCTTTGCCGCGAGGCGAAAAGGTTCTGCTTCGCCTCGGTGTGCGTGAACCCATGCGAGGTGCTCCACGCCGCGAAGCTTCTCGAGGGCTCCGGCGTGAAGGTGTGCACGGTGATCGGCTTCCCGCTCGGGCAGAACACGGAGATGATGAAGTTCATCGAGGCGACGGGCGCTGTGGGCCACGGCGCGGAGGAGCTGGACTTCGTCGTGAACGTGCGCCGGCTGAAGGAGGCCGCGCGCGGCGTGAAGACCGCGCTCCGGGCGCTCAAGGCCGAGCTGGGCGCGTGCGTCGCGGCGGCAGGCAGGCCATTCTCGGCGGACGGCGGCGGGAGCGGCAAGATCGTGACCAAGCTGATAATCGAGTGCTGCTATCTCACGGACGACGAGAAGCGGTTCGCCTGCGGCGTCGCGAAGGATGCCGGATTCGACTTCGTGAAGACGTCCACCGGCTTCGGCACGGGCGGCGCCACCGAGGCGGACGTGCGTCTCATGCGCGAGGCCGTGGGCCCGAAGATGGGCGTCAAGGCGGCGGGGGGCATACGCACTCTCGCGGACGCCTTCGCGATGATCCGCGCCGGCGCCACGCGCCTCGGCTCCAGCGCCAGCGTCTC
>CAMOHV010000062.1 GCA_946615275.1 uncultured Verrucomicrobiota bacterium
TCGGCGGATGCTGCTGCGGAGGCAATGCGGCGAAATCCGCGCTGTACGTAACGAGGGGCGAATACCTCGACCTCGTGGAGGCGGCGGTCTCGGCGTACTCCGACGAGCACATCGAGGAGTACATCGCCGACGCCGAGCGCAACGGAGTGCATGAGCACGGCTTCCCGCGCCTGGCGTCCAACCTGGGCGTGCTGCTGGCGAACGGAAGGCTGCCGGCGAAGCGCGAGACGTTCCGCCGCATGATGTCCGTGAGCTGCATGAACGCGGCGAAGGGGAAGATGAAGCGCGAGGGCAACGAGTTCTCCGTGAAGGAGCTGGTGGCGGCGCTTCTGGCGGTGGAGAAGGCGGGGCTCTTCGAGAAGTCCGTGACTGACGCCTGGCGCGCCGATCTCGCGAAGGTGGACGCGAAGCGCTGCTACACGTGCCTGCCGCCCGTCGGCAAGGATCGCGCCTACAACTGGTGCGTGTTCGGCTGCGCGAGCGAGCAGGCGCGCATCGCGGCCGGCCTCGGCGGCGACGCGGCGCACGTCGAGAAGTACGTGGCGGACCAGCTCCGCTGGTTCGACTCGAACGGCATGTACCGCGACCCGAACCAGCCGGCCGTCTACGACCTCGTGACGCGCCTCCAGTTCATGCTGCTCCTGCACTACGGCTACGACGGTCCGTCCAGGGCGAAGCTCGAGGAGCTGCTCGACCGCGCGGCGGAGCCTACCCTCGCGATGATCTCCGCCTCCGGCGAGATCCCGTACGGCGGGCGCAGCAACCAGTTCCTCCACAACAACACCTTCTACGCGGCGGTCTGCGAGTGGTACGCGGCGCGCGCGTGGAGGCGCGGGGACAAGGCGCTCTCGGCGCGGTTCCGCCGCGCGGCCCGCGAGGCAGTGGACTCCATCAACGGCTGGCTCGCCGTGAAACCCATGCGCCACGTGAAGAACTTCTACCCGCGCGGCTCCGGCAAGCGCGGCACCGGCATCGGATGCGAGGGCTACGCCTACTTCGACAAGTACATGGTCACGATGGGCTCCTGGGCGAGCCTGGCGTACACCTTCGCCGACGACTCCGCTACGGACGGCCTTGCGCGGTTCGCCGACGAGCCGCGCAGGCCCTTCTCCTTCAAGACGACGCCCGACTTCCACTTCGTCTTCCTCGGCGCGGGCGACTATTCCGCGCAGTTCGACTACAACGCCGACGCGCATTACGACTGCGACGGCCTCGGCCGCGTCCAGCGCCGCGGCGCCCCCTCCACGATCTGCCTCTCCACTCCCTGCGCGAAGAAGCCGAACTACGCCACCGAGCTCCCGAACTCCGGTACGCTCGCGATCGCGCCTGTTGGGAACGGCGCGCTGATCCCCGCCGGTGAAGGGCACGACGCGGATTCGGCCTGGGCCAGCTGGAAGGCCGGCGACCTTGACTGGCGCTGCCGCCTCACGGCGGACGGCCTCTCCTCCACGCTCTCCGGGCCTGGCAGGGTGGCTCTGAAGCTGCCGGCCTTCGCGTTCGACGGCGAACAGGAGACGGAGATCGTGAGCGGCCCAAGGACGCTCGCCGTCCGCTACCGCGGATGGGAGTGCAGATACGAGACCGACGGCGAGATCGTCGACGCCGGAATGGTCTGCTGCAACAGAAACGGACGCTACAAGGTGTTCGAGGCCCGCGGGGACGGAAAGCTCTCGGTGAAGATTGCCATCGAGCCCGTGAAGTAGCGGCGAGAATCAACATGAACATTGTGGACAATCAGGTTGAAGGCAGTTTGAATTGAAAGATGATAAATTGTTTGAAAGGAGAATGAGATGGACATTTTCAAGATCGCGGCCACGGAAGATGGCCTGAGCGACGCGGAGATACGCGCCGCGCTGGAGGCGAGCCTCAAGGGGCGCCGCCTGAAGAAGGTGCTGGTGATCCCGCCGGACTTCACGCGCTTCCACTCCAACGCCGGCTTCATCACGCAGGTCTACTACGAGATGCTGACGGCTCGCGGCGTGGAGGTGGACATCATGCCGGCCCTCGGCACGCACGTGCCCGTATCGGAAAGCCAGTGGAAGACCATGTTCGGGGCTATCCCTTACGAGAAGATGATCGTCCACAACTGGCGCACGGACGTCGTGAAGCTCGGCGAGGTGCCGGCCGACGAGGTGAAGGGCATCTCGGAGGGCCTCTGGACCGATCCCGTGAGCGTGGAGGTGAACCGCCGGATAATGGACGAGTCGTACGACCTCATCATCTCCCCTGGCCAGGTGGTGCCGCACGAGGTTATCGGCATGGCCAACCACGCGAAGAACCTCTTCGTGGGGTGCGGCGGCAGCGACATGATAAACAAGTCGCACATGATCGGCGCGGTGTGCGGGATGGAGAAGGCGATGGGGCGCGACCACACGCCCGTCCGCCGCCTCTTCGACTACGCCTTCGAGCATTTCGTGGCGCAGCGCCCTATCCTCTGGGTGCTAACCGTGAACACCGCCCCCGGCGGCAGGATACATTCGCACGGCCTCTTCATCGGAGAGGGCCGCAACTGCCTCACAGAGGCCGTGAAGCTCGCCCAGCAGAAGAACATCGACTACGTGGAGACCGGCATCAGGAAGTGCGTCGTGTACCTTGAGCCTTCCGAGTTCACCAGCACATGGCTCGGCAACAAGGCCATCTACCGCACGCGCATGGCGATGGCGGACGGCGGGGAGCTGATAGTGCTCGCCCCCGGCGTGCACACGTTCGGCGAGGACAAGGCGGTGGACGCGCTCATCCGCAAGTACGGCTACAAGGGCCGCCTCCACACGCTTGAGGTGTTCAAGAGCCCGGAGGCCGGGGACCTTCGCGAGAACATGGGCGCCGCCGCGCATCTCATCCACGGCTCCTCGGACGGACGCTTCTCCATCACCTACTGCGTGAAGAACATCTCCAAGGCCGAGGTGGAGGGCGTGGGCTTCAAGGCGGCGGACTACGACGAGATGACGGCGAAGTACGACCCCGAGAAGCTCAAGTACGGCTACAACACCGTCGACGGCGAGGAGATATACTTCATCCCCAACCCCGCCCTCGGCCTCTGGATCAACCGCGAGCGTTTCGCAGGATCGAAAGACTGAACTAGTTGCAAAACCTCTATCGTAACCTTTTTATGAACCACGGAACACACAGAATACACGGAAATATGTCTGGAGCAAGAAATTATGCTTCAGGGTTTTCCGTGGTATTCAGCGGTTCTACAATTACCTCGACTGAAAAAACATGAAACAGCCAACAGTGTATTTCGCGGACTTCCGCTGCTCGGACAGCGAGAACCTCCAGCAGAAGTTCACCCGCCTCCTCAAGACGGCGGGCATGGGGAAGATCGACTTCCAGGACCGCTTCGCCGCCATCAAGCTGCACTTCGGCGAGGCCGGGAACATGAGCTACCTCCGCCCCAACTGGGCGAAGACCGTGGCGGACTTCGTGAAGGAGCGCGGCGGCCGCCCGTTCCTCACGGACTGCAACACCCTCTACGTGGGCCAGCGCAAGCACGCCCTCGACCACATATCCATCGCCTACGAGAACGGCTTCTCGCCTTTCTCGACGGGCTGCCACGTGATAATCGGCGACGGGCTCAAGGGCACGGACGACGTGGCCGTGCCGCTCCCTGACGGCAAATACGTCAAGGAGGCGTTCATCGGCCGGACGATAGCCGACGCCGACGTCATCATCTCCCTCACCCACTTCAAGTGCCACGAGATGACCGGCATCGGCGGCGCCTTGAAGAACCTCGGCATGGGCTGCGGCTCGCGCGCGGGGAAGAAGTCCATGCACTCGTCGGTCCATCCGGAGATCGACGCCAAGAACTGCATCGGCTGCGGCAAGTGCACGCGCGAGTGCGCGCACGGGGCGTGCACGCTCGTGAAGGGCGCGGACGGCAGACGAGTGGCCGCGATCGACGCCGCGAAGTGCGTCGGGTGCGGGCGCTGCATCGGCGCGTGTAACCGCGACGCCGTGCAGAGCGACTTCGGCGAGCCGTGCACGGCTGTGCAGGGGAAGATCGCCGAGTACGCCGCGGCGGTGGTGCGCGGGAAGCCCGCGTTCCACATATCGCTCGTGTGTGACGTGTCGCCGCACTGCGACTGCCACCCGATGAACGACGCGCCGCTGGTGGCGGACATCGGGATGCTGGCGTCTGCCGACCCCGTCGCGCTCGACAAGGCGTGCGCCGACCTCTGCAACGCCGCGCCGGTCTTGCCGGGATGCTGCCTTGAGGGCGTGGACACGCACGGCGACCTCTTCACGACCATGCACCCCTACACCCGCTGGCAGGACGCCATTGCCGAGGGCGAGCGCATGAAGCTGGGCTCCGCCGAATACGTCCTGCGCCGAATCTGACGCATTTTCAAAATTCAAAAAACTCATTTTGCCCCCTTGTCAGGCGCAACGGCTTTTGATATACTATCCCGCCATGGGACAACAACTTAGAGTACGCGCCAAGAGAGCACGCCGGAAAGCGCATGACAAGCGCCTCCGCGCGAAGATCTATGCGGCGAAGAAGGCGAAGTGAGCCTTAATAAGGTGGGATGGCCGAGCGGTTAGGCTACGGACTGCAAATCCGTCTACAGCGGTTCAACTCCGCTTCCCACCTCCATGCCCGTTCCGAAAGGAAGATGGGCGCAAGCAGTGCCAATTTTCCGCCGGAGCACGGCGGAATGTTTTTTTATACCCAACGGAGGTAAAGACATGTCAAGGACGGTTATGGCACTTTGCGCGGTGGCGTTCTGCGCGGCGGCGCTGGCGGAGTGTCCGCAGTGGATATCGGTGATGCCGCTGAAGGGCGAGTGCGCCGAGGAGCTGGCGAAGGATTCGGCCGACCTGGGCGAGACGACGTTTGTGGACGGCATAGCGTGGTGCTGCGCGCTGCACCCCGAGGGGGACCCCGTAGCCGACCGCGCGGCGATATACGCCGAAGCCTACCGCAAGGTGGCGCCGCGCCTGAAGTCGCTCTCGTCCGTCAAGCAGGGCATCCTCCTGCAGGCCACGATGGGCCACGGAGGCCGACCCGGCTCGCCGACGCCGTGGCAGCTCACCGTGCAGAGGGACGGCAAGAGCGTCTACAGGATGTGCCCGATGGACCCCAGGTTCCTCGACTACATCGCGCGCACATGCCGCACGCTATCGGCCCTCAAGCCCGACTTCTTCATGGTGGACGACGACACGCGCATGATCTGGGGCGGCGTGCCGGGATGCTTCTGCCCCCTCCACCTGGCGGCCTTCGCGAAGCGGACGGGGCGCGGCTGGACGCGCGAGGAGGTGGCGAAGATGCTCGCCTCGGGCGACGCCAGGATGTCGGCGGAGTGGGAGGCGGTGAAGGTGGACTCCCTCAAGCGGTTCTTCCAGACGATACGCGGCAACTTCCCGCCGGAGGTGCCTGGGATGCTGTGCGTGGTGACGGATCCGTGCCACCTCAGGCACGCGCGCGAATTCGCGCAGATCCTCGCCGCGCCGGGCCAGACGCCCGTGATACGCGGCGGCGGGGCGCCGTACCATGGCTACGGGAAGGACCTCTTCCACGTGGTGGACATGCGCGCGGCGTACGCCAGGCAGATGGAGATGGTCGGCGGGGGCGTCGTGTACATGCAGGAGGCGGACACATGTCCGCAGACCCTCTGGGCGACGAGCGCCGCGCGCATGTACGACCATATCGTGATGCTGGCGCTCGATGGCTTCAAGGGCGCGAAGATGTGGATCACGCGCACCGGCAACTACCATGAGAAGCGCTCCGCCGAGGCGTACAGGCGCATCTTGCGCGAGAACAAGGGGCTCATGGAGTGGGCGGCGAAGGTGGACTTCGCGCAGCGCGGCGTGGTGGTGCCGGCGTGCGGGCCGGTCAAGCGCAGCTTCGGCGACAGCTACCTGGCGCTCGTCGGCATCCCGTACAGGTTCGGCAAGGCGCGACCGGGAGAAGTAACGGCGCTCACGGCCAGCACCCTTGCGCTGCTCCCCCCGGACGAGATACGCGCCATCCTCGCGGGCGCAGTGATCGCCGACGGCTCCGCCGCGCTCTGGCTGGTGAAGAACGGATATTCCGCCGACATAGGCGCGGCGGCGAAGCCGTGGGGCCGGGGCACGGTCCAGATGCACGAATTCGAGGATGGATTCCGCCAGGCCGGGGTAGGGAGGGGGGGCTTCGCCGACCTCTCCGACCTCGCGCCGGGCGCAAGGGCGCTGACGCGCCTGCTGAATCTTCCGCGCATGGGCGACGATGTGGTGTGCATCGCGCCGGGCAGCACGCTCTTCTCCAATGCGCGAGGCGGCAAAGTGCTTCTCATGGCGCAGCCCCTGCCGCCGCAGATGCCGGTCTACTACGAGGCGGTCCTCTTCTCCGAACGCTGCAGGGACGAGATTGCGAATTGGCTGGCGCTGCTCGCGGGCGGCATCCCGGGGGGCGTGCGCTATCTTGGGGTGGGCCCGACGATGTGCGAGGCGGGGACGATGGGTGAAGGGGAGAACGTGTTCGTCCTGAACATGCTCGACCTCGACGGCGACGACGCGCCGGAGATGGAGTTCGACGCGGCGCCGTCCTCCATCGAGCGGCTTCAGGGCGACGGCGCGTGGAGGGCGGTCGCGTTCGAGCGCGTCGGCGGCAAGGGCGTGAGGCTGCAAAGCCCCGTACTGCCGCAGCGCCCCGCCATATTCCGCTGGAGGTGAAGCCGCCGCGGACGGTCTATTGGACGACAAAAGCAAGAAT
>CAMOHV010000063.1 GCA_946615275.1 uncultured Verrucomicrobiota bacterium
GGGACGTTCTCCGACAGGACGGCCTTCACGCTCTTCGACCAGATCGTCACCCAGACCGGCTGGGGGCTCGTCCTCGTGCGCGACGCCAACTCCGGCAGCCCCATCTACCTCAAGTGCAACGGACAGTCCTACAACTGCGCCCAGGCCCTCGGCAGCGCCGCCAACGGCTCCACCCACACGTTCACCGTGGCAGTGCGCGACGGGTGGGTGGTGGTGTACATGGACGGCTCGCTCAAGAAGCGTTTCATGATGACCGTGGTTCCCAACCTCGCGCCCGTCAGAGTGGGCGCGCCCGCGCCGTCGGGCTGGGGCGAGCATATGGGCGTGACGCTGCAGTCGCTCAAGATCTGGGGCGAGGGCGAGAAGTTCTACGCCTCCGGCGAACCGCAGGATCCCGCCGACGGCTACGTCGGCGGCAACGGCTGGCTCATCGAGGCCCCCACCCACCCCGACCCCTCGCTCCCGGACGTCCTATGCCTCGGCGACTCCATCTCCGAAGGCTACAAGCCCCAGCTGAAGCCCCTCCTCTCCGGCAAGGCAAACCTCTACCACTGGAGCACCTTCTTCACAACCGCAGGCGCCGCCGGCATACCCTCCGCCAAGATAGCAGAAGTCTGCGCCGTGGCAGACTTCGACCACATCGTCTTCAACAACGGCCTCCATTCGCTTGGCTGGACGGAATCGTCGACCACCGACGCCAAGGTGCGCGAGTCCTACGCCGCGCTCGCCGCCGCCTTCGCCTCCGCCGCCCCCCGCGCGCGCCTCCACTACCTCGCCACCACCCCGCACACCGGCAAGAAGGGCTCCGGCAACGTCGTCACGACGCTCGGCGACAAGAACCCCGTCGTCCTGCGCCTCAACCGCTTCGCGCGCGAAGTGGCCGAGGAGCGGGGCTTCGCATACGCGGACGCCTATTCGCTTCTCGTCAACTCCCTCGAATGGGCCGCCGGCGACCAGTTCCACTGGACCACCGCCGCCTACGCCCGCCTCGCCGCCTTCATCGCCGCCGAGATAGGCATGGCCACCCCCGCCTCGCGCACATACTCCGGCACCGACGGTGTCTGGGCCAAGGCGTCGAACTGGTCGCCCCAGGGCATCCCCTCCGCGGGCGAGACGGCCGTCTTCGCGGCGGACGCCACGATCACCGGGCCCGTCGCCCTCGACCGCACGGTGACCATGGACGTCGCCTCCGGCAAGACCCTCACCATCTCCGGCTCGATCTCCGGCGCGGGCGGCATCGTGAAGACTGGCGAGGGGACGATCGTCGTATCCGGCAACAACTCCTTCACGGGGAGCTTCGTAGTCTCCAACGGCACGGCGAAGGCGCGCTCGCCGAACGCCCTGAGCGACAACGCCTCCGGCAACGTGGAGATCCGCGCCATCAACCGGGCCACCAAGCTCTACTTCGGCGGCGTGCACGTGCGCAAGAAGCTGATCCTCCACAACCGGGACGACCCGTCCATCGGCTACCAGCAGTTCTTCCAGACCGAAGCGAACACCACGAACGTCGTCTCCGGGCCGGTCTCCATCCCCGGGCACTACCTGCGGATGCGGGCGGGCTCCAACTCGCGCCTCGACTTCCTTGGCGGGCCCTCCTTCGGGAACAACAGCGCCTTCCTCTTCCGCGATCCAGGATCGGAACTGCACGTGGCGGCGAACGCGATGAGGATCGTGAACCGCTACGAGGCGACGTACGGCGACGGATGGCTCGTCCTCGACGCGCCCGGCTGCGAGATGGCAGACGTATCGTCCGAGACGCAGCAGTGCATCGGCAACCGCCGCACGACCGTGGACGACGCGCTCGCCGCCTCCAGCGTGGTGAACGGCGGCGGCGACAAGTACAACCGCCCCGGCACGCTCGACCTTGCCGGCACGCGCCAGACCATCAAGCGCCTCTTCGGGCGCCGCCCGTCATGCGGCGGCACCGTGACAAGCCGCGCCCCCGCCCTCCTCACGCTCACCGACACCGCCCACTACACCAACACCTGCGCATTCACGGGCCAGGCCTCGCTCACCCTCACAGGCGCGAGCGCGAACTCCGTGGTACTCACCGGCGCAAGCACGGGCGACGGCATCCTCACCGTCGAGGCCGGCAAGAAGGTTGTCTTCGCCCTCGGCGGATCGTGGCGCGGCGGCATCGTGGTGAAGGGAACGCTGGAGGCGGCGGACGCCGCCGCGGTCACGAACGCCGCCTTCGTGGACGTCCGCGCAGGCGGCTCGCTCGTGCTTCCCGCGGGCGCGAACACGTTCCGCCAGCGCCGCGCGGACGGCGTGGCGCAGTCCGTCGGCGGCGTCACGCGCACGTACATCGGCACGGACGGCAGATGGACCGCACCCGCCAACTGGTCCCCCGCCGGCGCGCCCGGCTCCGGCGACACCGCGCTCTTCACGTCCTCCAGAACCATCGCCGAAAGCTTCGCCCTCCCCGGCGGCGCGACGAAGATCGCCGAGAGCGCGGCGGGCGTGACGGTGACGTTCTCGGGCGCGATCGGCGGCGCGGAGGCGGCGCTCGTCCACAACGGCCCGGGCATGATGGTTCTCTCCGGCACGAACACGTTCACCGGCGCGTTCACGAACCTCGCCGGCACGGCGAAGGTGCCGTGGCTCGCGAACGCAGGGGAGCCTTCGCCCATCGGCGCGGCGGCGGGCGGCGCCGCGAAGATCTTCAACAACGGAACATTCCACGTGACGGGTACCTGCACCACCGACCGTCCGTACCATGGCGGCGGAGCGGCCCAGTGGAACCTCGACGGCACCGTTACGCTGAACGCCCCCGTCTCCGGCACGCGTACATGGTGGCGCAACAACGGCAACCTCGTCGTGAACGGATTCTGCACCAGCATCGGGATCCTCAGCCGCACCGACGGCGGAACGATCCACATGAACTGCCCCTCCAACACCTTTGCGGGCAACGTGGACTTCTGCGCCGGAAAGCTGCACGCCGCCTCGATCGCCAACGCCGGAACGCCCTCCGCCGTGGGCACGGGCTCGGCGATGCGCTTCGGGCAGTCCAGCTACCGAACCCCCGCCACATTCGCCTACACCGGCGCGGCGGACGCGGAGTGCGACCGCGCGATCAACATCTACTCCTACAACCAGGCGGCATACTCGCAGAAGAACGGCCTCACGCTCATCACCGCGCGATCCGGCGCGAAGGCCCGCTACACCGGCCCGATCTCGCTCATGAACTCCGACGCGCCCAACCCCTTCCTGATCTTCGACGGCCCCGGCGACGTCGAGATCGCGTCGTCCATCCCCCACCGCTTCCACATCGAGAAGAAGGGCGCGGGGACGCTCACGCTCTCCGGCGCGAACGCCGCGACGGGCGTGTGCACCGTGGCGGCGGGGCGGCTCGACGTGAACGGCTCGCTCGCGGCGGGCATGGCGCTCAACGTCCAGCCCGGCGCAACCATAGGGGGAACCGGCGTCGTCGCCTCTGCCGCCTCGTTCGCGGCCGGCTCGTCAATCGCCGTTCAGCTCGGCGGCGAAGCGGAAGGCTGCCTCGCGTTCACCGGCGCGACCGCGTTCCCCGCCTCGCTCGCGGTGCGCGTGAAGGCTGCGGGGCGCATCCGAACGGGCGAGCACGCGCTCCTGAAATGGCGCGCCGCGCCGGCGTGCGCGTTCACGCTCTCGGGCGCGCACGGCGCGCTGGCGAAGCGCGCGGACGGCCTCTACCTCGTCCACAATTCGCCGGAGGACATGCTTGAGACGCCGCAGTCCGACGCCGAACCGTACGCGATCGACGTCTCCCCCGGCGGCGCGCTCTCCACGCCCGCCGCCGCGCGGGACCGCATCTCCGCCCTCAGAGCCGCCGGCGCGATCGCGGCTGGACGGCCCGTCGTCGTGCGCCTCGCCCCCGGCGACTACGTGATGAGCGCCCCCCTTGAACTCTCCGCGAGCGACTCCGGCTCGCGCGCCGCCCCGGTAATCTGGCGCGGCCGCGACGGTGCGCGGCCCTCCCAGGGCGCCGTGCGCTTCATCGGATGCGCGCCCATCGACAAGGCGCGCTTCGCGCCCGTCTCCTCCTCCGACCCCAACGCCGCCCGCCTCCCCGCCGAATCCCTCCCACGCATCATCGCGGCCGACGTCTCGGACCTTCTCCCCGCATCGCTCCCCGAATGGCCCTCCGCCAAATCCTCCCGCACTCCTCCCCTTCCCATCCTCTTCCTGGGCGGACGCTTCCAGGAGATCGCCCGCTGGCCCAACCGCGCCTCCGAGGACTCCTACGGCTGGACGGCCATCCCGCAATGCACCTTCACCGGAAACGACGACGGCTCCGGCATCCGCATCGTCACGCCAGACGACCGCCCCTCGCGCTGGAGCTTCTCGAAGGGCGTGTGGCTCTATGGCTACTGGGGCAACACGTGGTACGATGAGGTAATAGCCGCCGTGGGATGGAACGCCGCCACGAAGGAGCTCACGATCGGCAAGGTGTCGTCCGGCTACACGCCCCAGCCAGGTTCGCTCTCGGGGCTCAAGTACGTGGCCCTCAACATCCCGGAGGAGCTGGACGCGCCCGGCGAATGGTGGCTCGACCGCGACGCGCGGCGGCTCTACTATCTGCCACCCGACGGATTCGAACGCGAAGAGCTGGCCATGGTGTCCGCCGCCGACACGCTCGTCTCCTTCTCCGCCGGCGCGCACGACATCCGATTCGAGGGGATCGAGTTCGCCTACGCCTCGCGCGCGTTCAGGATGCCGGACGGCAGCGTCTCGCGCGTCGCGTTCGACCGCTGCAGCTTCCACTCCTTCATCGACACCTCCAGCATCAACGGCGCAGACTGCTCCGTGAGGCGCTCGTCGTTCGCGCATTTCGCCAAGGGCGCCCTCTCCGTGAACGGCGGCTCGCGCCAGGCGCTCGCGTCCGCGCGCAACGTAGTGGAGGGATGTTCGTTCACCGACTTCGAGCGTCTGCAGCAGACGTACGCCCCCGCCGTGAGCATCAGCCAGGGCTGCGGCAACGCCGTGAGGGGATGCTCCTTCTCCAAGTCGTCCCACGAGGCGATCGGCTACGGCGGCAACGAGCATCTCATCGGCTGGAGCGACTTCAGCGAGGTGCTGCGCGAGTCCGAGGACTGCGGCGCGATCTACACCGGGCGCAACACCACGCCGAACGGCACCGTGATCGTGCGCTGCGACTTCCGCGACATCAACACCGGCAACGTCACCGGCATCTACTTCGACGACTGCGACTGGGGCGACGACGCCTACTGCTGCACCTTCACGAACGTCTACCGAGCCTTCCTCGTGGGCGGCGGCAACCTGCACCGCCTGGAGTGGAATGAGATGCGCGACGGACACGACGGATTCTACATCGACCATCGCGGCGTGGTGTGGGCGAACAGGGAATGGATCGCGGCCACGACGAACTGGTGGTGGAACAAGTTCGCCGAGGACAAGATCAATCCGAACCTCCACCCCTGGACCGCCGCGTACCCCGCGCTCGTCCCCACCCTGAACGACACGCCCGACGAGCCGTGGAACAACGTCCTGCAGGGGAACCTCATCCAGGACCACGCCACGTGGACGACGCTCCGGGCGTCCACCACGCCCACGACCTTCGCGGCCGCCACTAACGGCATCACGATTCTCAACAACGTAACCGCGTCCACCAAGGGGAAGGCCGGCACTGGATTCGCGGGCTTCACGCACCTGATGCGCGCGGCGACGCCGGCGGACGTCCCGGGCATGGAGGCCGCCTTCGCGCGCGCGAACGCCCTCGCCTCCGCGCCCTCGCACGCGGCGGCCTCGCCCGACGGGGCGCTGAGCGTGCGCGTGGGCCTCGACCCGGCCGCCCGTCTCTCGATCCGCTCCGAATACAACGGCGAGGCGATCCTCGACCTCTCGCCGATCGGAGTTACGGTGGACGGCACGGACCACGGGCGCATGATGGCCCCCTGCGCCGGCGCGGTCGTCCGCGCCGTGGCCGGCGAGATGGCCGTCCCCGAGGCGTCCGCCGCCGGATACACGGAGATGGTCGTGCCGCTCGAGGACGTCGTGCACGGCGGCACGAACGCGCAGGCGGAGGTGCGCGCGTTCGCGAACGGCCTCGCGTGGAGAATGCGCGTCTTCGGCGCGGGCGAGAGGGTCGTCGCCGGGGAGATGGCGCGCTGGAACGTGGCGGGCGGCGTCTCGTGTTCGCCGATCCCCACGGAGGGATGGACGTGCCAGGGGGAGGTGGTCACGCCCTGGCACGTGGCCGTGCTCGCCGCCCCGTCCGTGACGAACGGCATCCTCTACATAGACGTGCCGACTGGCGGCGAGCGTTCGCTGTCCCCGATGGAGCGCCGTCTGCTCATGGAGAGTTCCGTGGTCGGCGCCGTGAAGACAGGCGGCGGGACGCTCTTGCTGGACCGCCCCGTCACGGGCTACACCGGCCCCTGGGACGTGAACGCCGGGTTCATCACCGTCACGGCGGCCGCCGACGCCTTCGGCTCGCCGTCCGACGCCCGCGTGAGGGTGGTCACCACGAAGGGAAGCGGCGGATGGGGGCTGAGCATCGCCGCCGCCGCCGTCATCGCCCGCCCCGTCGCGATCGTCTGCGACGACTACCGGTCCCTCTACGTCGACAGGGGCGTCCAGGCCCGCTTCACGAAGAGCGTCACCGCCACCGGCAAGAACATGCGCTTCAACGTGGAGAGCGGCGGCTCCGCCGTCTTTGCGGGCGGCTTCGTGAACAACGCCTCG
>CAMOHV010000064.1 GCA_946615275.1 uncultured Verrucomicrobiota bacterium
CGAGCGCGGGCATCACGTCGTAGACGCGCGCGGCCGTCTCGCGGTGGATGTCCGCGCCGTCGCGGAACGCGGCGAGCATCGTCTCGTCGCCGCTCATTGCGGCCATGATGCGCAGCTCGATCTGCGAATAGTCGGCGGAGACGAGCAGGTGGCCGGCGTCGCGCGCGATGAAGGCGGCGCGGATGGGCCTGCCGCGCTCGGATCGGACGGGGATGTTCTGGAGGTTGGGCTCGGAGGACGAGAGCCGCCCGGTCTCCGTGAACGCCTGGGCGAAGGTGGTGTGGACGCGGCCTTCGGCGTCGGTGCAGTGCGGCAGCTTGTCGGCGTAGGTGGACTTGAGCTTCGCGCAGGCGCGGTAGTCCAGCACCTTCCGCACTATCGGATGCATGTCGGCGCACTTGAGGAGCGTCTTCTCATCCGTCGCGAACTGCCCGGTGGAGGTCTTCTTCGCTGCCGGGCAGCCCTTCAGGACGCCGCCCTCGCCGAAGAGGAACTCGCCGAGCTGCCTGGGGGAGTCGATGTTCAGGTCGGCGGCGCCGCCGGCGCGTATCTCCGCGGCGATGCCGTCTATCTCCTGCTGCAGGCGCGCGCCGTAGGCGGCGAGCGCGGCCGCGTCGATCTTCACTCCGGCGCGCTCCATGTCGATCAGCACGGGAATGAGCGGCTCCTCGCTCTCCGCGAGGGCCTGCAGGGCGCCGGCCTCGGCGGCGCGCGGACGCAGGACGTCCTCGAGGCGCAGCGCCACGTCGGCGTCCTCGGCGGCGTAGTCTAGGACGCCCTCTGGCGGGATGTCGCCCATCGACTTCTGCGGCTCTCCGCGCTTCGGCTCGCCGATGAGGCGCGTGATGGGGATGGGGTCGTAGGAGAGGAACTCGCGGGAGAGGAGGTCCATGCCGTGCCTCGCGGCGGCGTCCGTCACGTAATGCGCGAGCAGCGTGTCGTGCACCGTCGAGCCGAACGTAATGCCGTAGCGGCCGAGGATCGTCATGTCGAACTTGGCGTTCTGCGCGATCAGGGTCTTGGACGGGTCGGCGAAAGCCGGCGCGAAGATGCGCACGAACTCCTCGGCGGCGGCGCGGTCCTGCGGGGCGCTCGCAAGGGCGAAAAGATCTTCCGCCGACGCGGCCCCGTGCTTCGGGACGGCTACGTACCACGCCCTACCGGGCGCCGTCGCGAAGCTCATGCCCACGAGGTCGTCGTGCCAGGGGTCGATGCCTGTCGTCTCCGTGTCGAAGGCGAAGCGCGGCGCGTCCTCGAGGATCCGCGCGAGGGCGCGCGCCTCGTCGGGCGTCTTCACAAGCGTGTATTCGTGCGGCGTGTCGGCGATGGTCGCGTACGACTTGCCGTCGGCCAGCAGGCCTTCAGCGTCCCCCAGCAGCTTGCGGGCGAGGCTGGTGAGCTCGTACTTGGCGCATACGGCGCGGAGCTTCGCCTCGTCGTGGGGGCGCCGCGCGAGGCTTTCAAGGTCCAGCTCCAGCGGCACGTCCGTGCGGATCGTCGTGAGGAACTTGGACATCCTGGCGTCCTCGGCCCCGGCGGCGACCTTCTCCGCAAGCTTGCCCTTCAGTTCACCGGCGTGGGCGATGATGTTCTCCACGGTTCCATACGTGGCGATGAGCTCGGCGGCCGTCTTCTCGCCAACGCCGCGTATGCCGGGGATGTTGTCGGCGGAGTCGCCCGCGAGTGCCAGGAAGTCTATCATCTGCGCGGGCGAGGAGAGCCTCCAGTGCTCCTTGACCTTCTCGACGTCGTATATCTCGGCGGCGTCCTTGCCGTGGGCGGGGCGGAAGAGCTTGACGCTGGGGCCCACGAGCTGCGCGGCGTCCTTGTCGGGCGTGGCCACATACACCTCGAAGCCCTCGGCGGCGGCGCGCGCGGCGACCGTGCCCATCACGTCGTCCGCCTCGAACCCATCCTGCCTCAGGACGGGGATGTTGAGCGCGTCGGCGAGCTCGAACGCCTGGGGGATGGCGGCGGCGAGGTCCTCGGGCATCTTCTCGCGCTGGGCCTTGTAGGGCGGATACGCCTCGTGGCGGAACGTGGGCCCCGACGGGTCCATCGCGAGGGCCACGTGCGTAGGCTTAAATTCGGAGAGTATGGCCCCCACGCCGTTGGCGAATCCCATCAGGGCGGATGTGTTGATGCCCGTCGCGGTGATGCGCGGATTCCGCAGGAACACGAAATGTCCCCTGTAGAGGAACGGCATGAGGTCTATCACGAACAGCGTCTTCATATTCGCATTCATCTCAGTCCGTCCTGGCCGAAGTGTCGGCGGAAGATGTGGATGGTCACTTCCCGTTGGGGCACATAGTGCAGTGGCGGCAGTCGAGGTTTATGGGCAGTGGCGGCGGCTCGCCGTGGCGGCGCGCCCACACGGCCCCGATGTGGTTGATGAGGGCGAGCAGGAGGCCGAGCGCGATGAAGCCGCCGGCAGGGAGTATCGCGAGCGTCACATGGCCGGGCTGGAGGTTCTTGAAGGCGATGTCCCCCCACACGGTGAGAGAGCCTGCACCGACGATCTCGCGGACGGCGGCGATGAGCGCCAGCGCGAGCGTGAAGCCGATGCCGGTCCCGAGGCCGTCGGCGATGGAGTCGATCACGCCGCTGCGGCTCGCGAAGGCCTCGGCGCGGCCGAGGATCACGCAGTTCACGACGATCAGCGGGATGAATATCCCGAGCGACTCGGAGAGCGCCGGAAGATACGCCTGCATCAGGAGGTCGATCGTCGTGACGAACGTCGCGATGATCACGATGTAGCACGGGATGTGCACCGCGGCGGGGATGACCTTGCGGAGCGCCGAGACGAGCGTGTTCGAGCAGATGAGGACGAACGACGCCGCGAGGCCCATGCCGATCGCGTTCTCAAGGGAGGTCGTCACGGCGAGGGTCGGGCAGAGGCCCAAGACGAGCCGGAACGTGGGGTTGTTCTTGAAGACCCCGTGCCAGAACGCAAGCCAGGTCTTCATCACAGCGTCCCCGCGAAGAACCGGTCCATGATGGCGGAATGCTCGGCGTCGGTCCAGCCGGAGGATTCGATCGAGACCCAGCCGCTGTAGCGGGCCGACTCGATGGCGCGGCGGACGCTCTTGAAGTCTATCGAGCCTTCCCCGATGCGCACGAAGGTGCCCTCGTTCTTGGCGGCGCGGTCGATCTTGAAGTCCTTTATGTGGAGCTTCACGATCTGGTCGGCGAGGGCGGCGATCCACTCCTCGGCGCGCGCGTAGCGCACGTGGTTGCCTATGTCGAAGTAGGACTTCACCCACGGCGACGAGAAGGAGCGAATGAAGGCGGCGGCGAAGTCCGGCTTCACCCAGAGGTTGTTCCAGACGTTCTCGAGGCCGATGATCACGCCCTCGGAGGCGGCCACCGGGATCAGCTCCTCCACGGCCTCGCGGGCGCGCTCGGTGGCCTCGTTCTGCGCGGCGATGTAGTCGGCGAACGGTGCGTTGTCCCCTTCCACTGCGCGAGCGAGGACGAGCGAGCGGGGGTCGAACTCGAGCGAGAACTTCGAGGGCGCGGGAATCGCCATGCCGCCCACGCGGCCCGGCACGACGAGGATGACGGGCGCGCCGTATGCGGCGGTGAGCTGGATGTTGCGCTTCGCGGTCTCGATGGCGGCGGCGCGCTTGGCGGCGTCCTTGGAGTTGAACTCGAACCATCCGCCCATGAAGGAGTGGATCACGAGGCCGCTGTCCTCGGCGAGGCGGCGGGCGGCGCGCGCCTCGGCCACGGTCACGGTCTTGTCCTGCATCTCAACGCCGGGGAAGCCGGCGTCCTTGAGCCTCTGTGCGAGGGCTGCGTCGAAGCGCTTTGCGATGAGGGCCTTCTTGAGGACCGTCTTAAACGGGCTCGCGGCGTTCATCCCCTGCGCGGCGAGGCGCCCGGAGGCGCCCGCGGCGGCGGCGAGGGCTGAAAGCTTCAGGAAATCGCGGCGGTTCATGCCTTCTCCTTCCCAGGGACGATGGGCTTGCCCTCGGGCGGCACCGGCACGTCGTTCGTCTCCTCGAAGAGCTGCGCGGTGAAGGCGGCGTTCCAGCCGTTGAAGAACTCGGACTTCTCGTTCTCGAGGATGTCCTTCATGCGCACCTGGCGGCCGGAGTAGGCTGCGAGGGTGCCCATGATGCAGGTGGCGGTGGACATCGCGACCTGCTCGCCCTCGTTGAGGAAGTTGCCGGAGAGGAGCCCCTTGAGGAAGTCCTCGTGCTCGGCGATGAGGCCGTTGTCGGGGCGGCCGGCGATGGCGGCCATGTCCTCCTCGACGGGCTTGCCGTCGAAGCGCTTCATCTTGCTGCCCACGGATATCTCGCCCTCGGTGCAGACGAGGCGGGTGCCGACGGGGTTGGCGCAGCCGAGGATGTGGCGCCCGTACGTCGCCACGTGGAGGTCCTCGCCGTAGTCGTAGTCGATTGCGATCTGGTCGTAGATGTCGCCGATGCCGGCCGGGCGGCGCCAGCGAGCGCCCATGCCGATGGCGTTCACGGGGAAACGGCCGATGAACCAGTTGGCGAGGTCCACCTCGTGGATGGCCTGCTCCGTGATCTGGTCGCCGCTCATCTCCCAGAAGTGGTACCAGTTGTTGCAGAGGTAGCTGGCATTCGTGTCCTCGGGGCGGCGCGGACGCACCCAGATCCCGCCGTGGCAGCGGTAGACGCGCCCGGCCATGATCTTGCCCAGGACGCCGGCGCGGATCGGGCCGATCTGCTTGAGGAAGCGGTTCGAGTGGCGGTGGAGAGTGCCGGAGAGGATCGAGAGCCCCTTCGCCTTGGCGTCGGCGACGGTCTTGAGGAACTCGCGCACGCCGCGAGGATCGGTGGCGATTGGCTTCTCGGCGAAAATGTGCTTGCCGGCCGCGACGCACGCCGCAGTGTGGCGCGGGCGGAAGACGGGCGGCGCGCAGAGGAGGACGATCTCGCAGTCGGTCGCGAGCACGTTCTTGTAGCCGTTCGCGCCGTCGAAGGCGAACTTCTCGTCGACGCCGTAGCTGGCGCAGATCTTCTTGGCCTTGTCGAGGAAGAAGTCGGCGGCCGCCGTGAGCTGCACCTTGCAGCCGAGGCGCTCCGCCGCATCGGTGATGTTCTTGATCGCGCCCGTGCCGCGTCCGCCGCAGCCTATAAGCCCTACCTTGAACACCTTCTTCGGGGGGGCGCCGCGAACGGCGAACGCCGCGCCGGCCGCGCCGGCCGAGGCGAGAAACGAACGTCTTGAAGTTTTCATCTGTTTTCCTTTCGGTTTGAAAATCGGCAATGTGGTGATTATACCATCTTGCGCACAGGATGGCAAGCCCGCACGCTCACTTCTTCTGCATCTGCTGGGCGGCCGAGAACGCCATTATGCCGGCCGCCGCAGTGCCAATCCCCTTCAGCTCGTCCGCCGAAATGCGCGAGATGAAGCGGAAGGCGCCGCCATCGCACCAGGCCATGGAGGCGCAGCCGCCCGCGCTCTCCTGCGGCAGGAACGCGAGCATGGGCTGGATGTCGGCGCGCTCCTTCTCGGGCACGACGTCCATCACGGCCGGCAGGATCGCCTGCACCATCGCCGAAAGCGAAAGCACGCTCGCCGTGACGAGCCTCTTCCCCTTCGCGTCCGGGAGCGTCGCCTCGAAGCGCTGCGCCGCCGTGAACTTGGGCGTGTAGCCAGCCATGACCATCATGCAGTTCTGCGGGGCGGACGCGGCGCGGATCGGCTCCTTCTTCAGGCCGGCGATCACAGTCTTGACGTCCTCGCCCAACTTCTCGCTGTCTATCTTGGCGAGGGTGTTCGTGGCCTCGTTCGCCACGTACTTGACGAACGCCGGGGCGTCGTACACGACCCTCGTCGTGCGGTCGGCATACGTGATCTTGAAGAACCGCGACAAATCCACCCCATTGCGCTTTATGGCGTCCTCCAGCGGCTTCCACACATCAAGGACGTTGCCCTTCTCCAGCGTGCAGTCGGCGCTGGCGGCGATGGTGTCGGCCCCGGCGAACGCGAACGGCGCGGCTGGCAGGACGACGGATCCGACCTTCGCAATCTCCGTACCCTGAACGGGCTTCAGGCCACCGATGAAGTCGAGGCCGAGGTCCGAGACCCCGAGCCCGATCCAGAACGAGTCGATTCCTGCGATCAATTCGAGCGCATTCTCGTCGAAAGGCTCCTTCTTCTTCTTGGCCTCGGCAGCCGCCGCGTCCACGATCCTGCGGATGGCGGACATTCCCTGCGGGGCGAGGCACACGCGCACGAGCGCGCCGTCCATCGGCCTCTCCGCGCACTTGACGCATCCCATCGCGAGCGATACCTGCTCAGGCTTGTCGCTCACCACCGCCCATTTCCCGTCGGGGGTGAACGCCACATAGATCAGTTCGTCATCGTCGTCTTCGTCATCACCGTCTTCGTCGCCGTCGATGATCTTCCCCTTCACGCACAACATTCCGTTCGTCTCCGCCGCCCCCGGATGAAGCTTGAGGAACTCGTCTTTGCCGATGGACATCGGGTAGATCAAGGCCCCTTCGATGGAGTCGCCGAGGCCGTCGAATCCCTTGTCGATCGCGGAGTCGTCGAAGAACACGGGCAAGAGCGCCGTGGAGCCGGGGCGCATCGGCCCGAAGAACTTGCTTCCGGGAGGCTCCGCCAGGAAGCCGGCGGCCAGCGCGCCGA
>CAMOHV010000065.1 GCA_946615275.1 uncultured Verrucomicrobiota bacterium
GCACCATCAGGAGGCGATGCGCCTTCTCGATCTGCTCGGGATGCTCCTTCTTGAGGGCCGCGAGCTGGTAGATGGTGTTGAAGAGCATCTTCTGGATGCCGCAGCGGGAGTAGAGTTCGTCGGCGGAGATCGCCGCGTCCACAAGCGCGTCCGCGCCCTCGGTGCGGGCGTCGCGGTAGGCCACCATGTCGGAGCATGGGAGGCCGCGGTCGTCGAGCAGGACGAAGTCCACGCCCCAGGTGTCGATGCCGATCGTGGCGGGGATCTTGCCGATCTCCTTGCACTTGGCGACGCCCTGCAGCACGCTGCGGGCGAGCGCCTGGTGGTCCCAGCAGTCGTGCCCGTCCTTGCGGACCTGCGAGTTGTCGAAGCGGAACACCTCCTCGAGGATCATCTTCCCGTCTTCGAGGTGGCCGAGGATGTGGCGTCCCGAGGACGCCCCGATGTCTATTGCGAGATGGTAGGTCATGGCATTGCCTTGCTTTCTTTTTTATTCGATGAACGAAATCGTGTTGAATTTAAGCTCAAGCGGAACACCTTCGTTGATCCAAAAGAAAATCACATAGTTGCCGATTTTAAAAACCCGCGGCATTCTCGAACCCTCCGTTTTGCGCGTAGCGCATGATCAAAGGCTTCCCACGTTGAATCAACTCCTGGAAATTTGCGATCTCGGTGGGAGAAAAACCTTCAACCTCCACCCAGCGCAAATCTGGAAGGCGGCATTTTGCGGAATGGAATCCGCCCTCGACAGGCTTCTCGATGCAGACTTCGACGCATCCACTCTCGTCCATTTCGGAATGGACGATCTCCGTGTCGTCTTCAAGCGTTAGAAACGGATAGAGCATAAATCCACCCCGAAATCAGAATCACATCTTGGCGACGGCGGTAACAACGATGGACGCGGCGAGGATCAGAAGGCCGGTCACGAGCAGACCGCGCGTCTTGCCGCCCGTCCCCTTCCATTCGCCGAGAAACACGCCGAGCAGCGACGAGAACAGCACGCTTGCGCCCATGAGGATGGCGAAGCCTACATACGCCATGTCGCCGCACAGCGGCTCTCCGATCTTGAGGAAGGCGAACTGGCACGCCCAGATGACGCCCGCGAGACCCGACCAGAAGATAACACCAAGGCCGGCCGGCGAAGCCGCCTTCGCGTAGTCGCCGAACGTCTTGTTCTTTGCGTTCATGCAGAAGCACCAGCAAAGGTTGACGAGGAAGCCACCCCACAGCACCACGACCAGCACGGGCATGCCGACCCACCAGTCGCCTGTGTTCACAGACTTGGCGAGCGCGTCCATCGAGCACCGCGCGCCCGAGGCGTCCGTCCACCAGCCGTTCTGCAGACCGAAGTTCATGCACCCGGAGAACACGCCGCTGATGCAGGCGACGAGAACACCCTTCTTGAAGTTGAACTCTGCGACGGCCTTCCTCTTCTCCTCCTCGGGAAGCTCAGCCTCCTTCGACTTGCCCGCGAGGCCCACGAAAACGATGCCGACGAGCGACAGCGCGACGCCGCCCAGCGTGATCAGAGCGGCTGAATCCTTGACGAGATCGCCCGCCTTGCCCTGCAGGATCGGCGGAATGAGCGTGCCCGTGGCGGAGCAGAGTCCGCAGCCGATCGCGAGGCCGAGGCCAACGCCCAGATAGCGGATCATCAGCCCCCACGTGAGACCGCCGATTCCCCACAACGCGCCATAGCCGGCACAGCCCAACAGCGTTCCTGTCGGCGTCTTCGCGAACACGCCGCAGATATCCGGCACCGTAGCGAACGCGAGGGCCGCGGGAAACACGACCAGCCCGACCACGGCGTAGATGAACCAGTAGCTTTCATACGCCCAGCCCTTCACCTTCCTGAACGGCACGGCGAACACTGCGCCCGCGAAGCCGCCCAGCGCGAATATCAGCGATCCCAGAAGTGGATTGGAACTCATTTCAACTCCTTTTTTCCTTGTTTTGACTTCAGCTCTTGAACGACATCTTCCCGCGCACGGCCATGGACTCGTCGGCGGCGGAGAGGAACGTAAGCGAATACGTCTCGCCGCCCGGCGGGACGTCCACCACCACATGCGCCCCCTCGAACACCTCTTGGGCGACATCTGCGAGCCAGGGCTTGCCGGCGTCCTCGCGGCGGCGCTCCGCCGGGAACACCGTCGGGCAGAGAAGACGGTCCCCGGGGTAGGTATCGCGGTCTGCGAGACGCGCCATCACCGGGGCGACGGCGTGCAGCTGGTCCCACACGCAGAACATCCACACTCGCGCCTGGAGCGCTCCTACGAGCCGCTTCGGCATGGAATAGTGCCCGTGGTGGTTCACCTTCGCGATGTTCACGGGATCGACCGCCTCGGCGAGAGCGTCCTCGATCTCGAACGGCGGGAGCCCGCCGCCCTGGCGCAGCCTGTCGGAGAAGTCGCCCGCCGTGAAGAACGAGAACTTGCCGTAGCGGAACACCATGCCAAGGCTCATCCCGTTCTCGTTCAGCCTCTTAGCCTTGAGGTGCCCGGCGTAGAGATTGCGGATGGAGCCGTCCTTGAGGAGTATCTTCCCGTTGGCCGTGATGTTCTTCACGCTGAAGCCGGGGCAGGCGGCGGCGTCCTTGAGAGGGACGATCTGGTCCGTAGCGCCTAGGCGGAACTTCTCGATCTGCAGGTTGTCGCGCTTCTGGAGCCATGCATAGAGCCTCTTCATGTGCTCGAGCTCAGAGTCCACACCGTCCACGAGGGGGATGGGGTCGTTGTAGTCTGGCCAGCCGCGGTCGATCGCGCGCGCGAAGCGGAGGCGCTCGGCGGCCAGCGCGAATCCGCTGCGGGCGCACGGCGCGGCCCAGAGCGGGCTGTTCTCCTTGCCGCGCGAACGGGTCTGCCAGTTGGGCGTGCCGCAGTGGTCGGCGTGGAAATGGGAGAGAAGCATGTAGTCAACGGCGTTCTTCGCGGGATTGACGCGCTCGACGTATCTTGCGATCCAGTCGCCCGCGAGCCGGCCTGGATTGGGCAGGACGGGGACGGAGAGGTTCAGGCGCGTCAGCGCGGCATGGTCGCCGCAGTCAAGCAGCATGGTCGTGCCGTCGGGGAAGATGAGGAACATCGACTCCGCGACCCCCGTGTGTATGAAGTGGATCTGGAAGTGTCCCTTTGTCCATCCGCTCCACGCCTTGCCGACGGCGGACGAGGCTGCCGCCTCGGCCCATGCGCTGCGGCCCGCCGCCGCCCACATCCCGGCCATCATGCCAATCTGCAGAAAGTCTCTTCTGTTCATGTTGCGCTCCTATCTCAGAATGATTGCCATGCCCAAGGGAATGGATTCCCGTCGATGTGGCCCGTCCCCGCGCCCGCCGTGAATTCCACTCCGTTCAGCAGATGGTCCGCCGGCAGATCGTTTTCCGCATACTTGCCGCTGAGGAACAGTCTGAGCCTCGAGTCGAAGATGTTCGACGGCGGCGCAACCTTGGTATAGTAGTTCAAGGGATCGGAAAAATGCACATGGTCGCCGGAATAGCCGGGCGAGAACGCATACGTCGTGACGGCGCCGCCTTGGCGCGGCACGAGCGCGATTGCCGCCGCAAACGCAAGGGCTGCGGCGCAGCCGGCATGATGCGCTCCGTTCTTCACCTGGTACTGCATGGCTCTGCCTCCTTGTGCCGTATCATCTTGAAAGCTTGAATTCGCAGCCGGCGGGGCCGACCTCCACGGGGCCTACGGCGAACGTCTTCGCCGCCTCGTCCCAGACGCCTTCCGCCGCCTTGCCCGCCGCCGTCGCCGACGCCGGCTTCGCGGCAAGCCCGTGGACGCGCAGCGTCACGGAACGCGTCGGCGCGCCCTTGAAGCCGCCCGCGCGCTTCCCCATCGTCACCGTGACCTCCTTGCCGGAATCGGCGAGCGTGAGCGGAATCCTCGCGCCGGCGCCCTTCTCGTATGCGAGCGTAACGCCGTCGTCCTCGTAGAGTTCGCTCTCGCCGCTGGCGCCCGCGTACGCCTCGAGGACAAGCTCCTTGTTCCACCCGGCGTCGATGCACTCCACCTCCGGCCAGGTGGGGACCACCGCGCCGGCCTTCACGTACAGCGCTCCGCCCCACTGCGGCGTGACCTCCACCGGCCTCTTCGCGGGCCCCTTCACAAGCTCGTCCGTGCGCCACTCGTACCAGCCGCCATCCGGAATCGTCGCCTCCTCGGTGAACGCCGCCACGAGAAGGTTCGGCCCGAGCATGTAGGAGGTCTTGCACGTATCGTACTCCGGCACGTCCGGATACGCGAACGGCAGCGAGCGCAGCACCGGCCAGCCGGTGCGGTTCGCCTCGGCGGCGGCGGTGTAGATGTACGGGATCAGGCGGTAGCGCAGCTTCAGGTAGCCGCGGAAGGCGTCGAGGCCCGCCTTGCGCTGGTACCACGGCTGGTGCCAGTACGCCCAGTTGTTCTGCTGGCTCCACGTCTGGAGCATGCCGAAGTGGAGCGACTTCGAGCTGAATATGCCCATGTCGCAGCTCTGGTTCGCGTGCCCGCTCATGCCAAGGTTCAGGAGCGAGGCGCACGGCTTCTCGCCGCCGCCGGTGTCGCCGGCCCACGTCGCCACGAACTGCTGCACCCCCGCGTATCCGCCTGCGGAGTACACCATAGAGCGCCTGCGCGTGTACTCCTCGTATCCGCGCGACATCTGCTTGTCGTACACGAGCGGATACATGTTGTGGTTCTCCTCGTTAGACGCCCCGTTCGCCCACTTCCTGTTCGGAACGCCGTTCCAGTCCGTCACCTGGCAGGAGCCGTCGAGCTTGAAGCACTGCACGCCCTGGTCCACGAACTTCTTCAGATGCTCGAACCACGGCTGATCGCCCTCCTTGAACTGCCCCTCCTTCGCGCCCAGCTTCGTGTACATGCCCTTGCGCGCGCCGACGAGCCGCGGATCCTTGACCTCGCCAGTGATGCGGTCGTCCTCCCACGTCTCCGTCACGTTGTCCGGGATGTCGGGCTTCAATCCGAACTTCCGCGCCATGCCCGCCGCGCACTGCTCCTCGTAGCGGAACAGGTCGTATCTCACGCACAGCCAGAGAGAAAGCTTGAAGCCCATGCGGTTCAGTGCGCCCACGAACGTATGGCCGCCCTTCGGCGACCAGTAGGGGAATATGAACTTCTTCGGATCCCACGCCTTGAACGTGGTGCTGTCGTAGAACTTCTCCATCCAGCCGGGCTCGAGCCCGATGACGTCGCAGGGGAGGTCGCGGTCGCGGAACTCGCGCGCCTCGTCGAGAAGCTTGAACATGTCGACGTTCTCGTTGCATACGAACGTGAACCCGTATCCGAACGCAGGCAGCATCTTCGGCCGCCCGGTCAGCTGCGTGTAGACGTCGAGGATGGCGCGGTAGTCCGCCCCCGCGAAGATGTAGAAGTCCAGCTCGCCCTCGGGCGCCGTGCACACCATCGCGGAGGCGTCGCCCAGCCCCACGTCGAAGAAGTTGCGCCACGTCGTGTTCATCAGGACACCCCATCCCCGCGACGATATCGCCATCGGCATCGGTATGTAGCTGTTCACGTTCTTCACCCATATCTCGTACTTCCCGGGGCGGCGCTGGATGTTATCGCGGCTCACGTCGCCCAGGCCGTATATCCGCTCTCCCTCGACGAGCGGGAACCGCACCCTGTACCCCTTCCCTTCGAGCTTCGCCTCTATGGCGAGATCCGCCTTCGACACGGCCGACCTGAAGCGCAGCGCACCCGTCGTGGCGTCCACCGCCACTTCGCCTGCGGCCGTCTTGACGGACGTCGCCGTCCTCTCGCACACAACGGACGGCCAGTCGCGCTTCAGTATCCCGTAGCGGTTCAGGCCGCTCTCGGTCCACGCGCCGTCCTTCGCCACGCGCACGCGGAAGAGATTGGCGGCAAGCGGGTCCACGCGGACGTCTCCGGCCGCGGACTTCACGACCAAGGCGCCCGTCCCCACGGGAAGGCGATCCTGCCACCCCGCCTTGGCGGACGCGACCGCAAGCAGCGCCACTAACGCCGCCAGGCCCATCCGCATGGCATGACCTTCCTGCTTGACCCCACCAGACAAATTCAAGGACATCTTCGACCTTTCTCGATTTCAATGCGACCATGCGCGCCACGGCGCATGTCGCCACCCTCGGCACAACCGCCCAAACGATACAGTTCAGCCGTCTAGGCAGGCCCGAGGCAATTTTTAGACCCTTTTTCGTGGCAGCCGCAGCTCAAGCCACCCGACCTGAAACAATCCGCATAACTGCAAAAACACAATCAAGGCGTCCGCAATGCAAGTATAGCAAATTTCCCTCCATGGATGCAAGCGAGAAATGTATATGCGGGCACAGCAGACTGCGAGGACGGCCTCCACACAGGCTGCGTCGGACGTCTCGTCGTACAATATACAATGATTGACTTGTGGGCGTGAACGTGAATGCGACCAATCAAGGCCCCTTTTTCGCTCATGCGCGCACCACGCCGTCTCCGGTGACGGCGTACTTGTACGTGGTGAGCTCCTCGAGGCCCATCGGGCCGCGGGCGTGCAGCTTGTCGGTGGAGATGCCGATCTCCGCGCCCATGCCGAACT
>CAMOHV010000066.1 GCA_946615275.1 uncultured Verrucomicrobiota bacterium
AAGCCTGCGCGTGTTCGCAATGAGGTACTCGTCGATGTGGCCGCAGAACTGGAAGTTCGCGTGCGCGAATATCGACTCGTAGCGGAAGCTCCGCTCCTCGGTACTTAGTATATGTCCTTTTTCTGCCATGCGTGGCGTATCATATCAATTTTCAGTCTGCTCCGCAAGTTCGAATTCCGTTTTTCATGAGCTTGAATTCCGTTTGCTCCGACATCAATTTTCCTTTTACCGAAAAAGGTCTTCAAGAGTAACCACCGACTGTACATCATTGGCGTATGCATTGCGCTTCAGCCCGAATGTCGTCACATACGTAATGTGAATCGCCTTGCGTGTAGATGTATTCTCCTTGAATACCGCCTTCTTTCTTCGCATCGCCTTCATGTCATCTGCGGTAATGGCATATTCGTCATCGCAGAACTTCATCTCGCAGATGTTGATTATGCCGTCGTTGCGGTCGATCAATAGATCAATCTGCGCGCCTACATCGTCCGGTGAATCAGCCACATGCCGCCATGCATATGAATTAGTAAGAACGCCACCAATCTGTAACGCCCGTTTTATCTGCTCTACATGCCACAGGCACAGCCGTTCAAAGGCCAGACCTTCCCATGCCACATGGAACGGTGAATCAAGAGACGATGTCCAGAAATGCCTATCGTGCTTCACATTGTTGAAGATGAACTTGAAATGAAAAAGCGTGAAGTTATCCATCAACTGGTATATTGCATCCTTGGTCTTTCTGCCAGGAAGCACATACCTACGGATGAAACCGCACTGCTCAAGCTCCTGCAAGTACTTTGTGAGAGTGCCTGAGTTCGATATCCTGGCCCCAATGGCGATCTCGCCGCGTGACATCCCCGCCTTTTTCAAACCGAGGGCGGAGACGATGCGCATGTATGCATCCTTCTTCCTGAACAACGACGAATACAATTCATCGAATTCGTTTTCAAGCTTGTCTGAACCGGCGAAGAACATCTCGTCTATGTTCTGCGCCGGACTGAGTGAACTGTCAAGGTATTTCCAATAATATGGAATTCCACCAAGAACCATGTACAGCTCGGCGATCTGGTAGTCAGTCATCTCCATTCCCAGAGAAACGGCGTATTCACGACATTCAGCGAGATTGAACGGCTGGAGCCTGATACGCTCCGTTACTCTACCATGAAGCCCGCCCCTGCTATGCACGACATTGTTCAAGACCCATGAAGTAGCCGAGCCGCATATTATCAGCAGCACATCCTTGCGCGCCGAAGCCCAGGAATTCCAGAAATGCTCCAAGGCCGGAATAAGACGAGACCCTACTACATCCATATATGGCAGTTCATCTATGAACACAATCTTCTTCGCCTCTGCACTGCGGGATATGACCTTCTTCAATGCGTCGAAAGCCTCGAACCAGTTCGAGAGCGGAGGACATTCCTCATAGCCCTGCTCCATGATCGCTGCACGAAACTGATACAATTGCTCCATCAATGTCCCATTTGCCACACCTGCATGTTGAAACGTGAATGAATATCCAAATGTCTCGCGAACAAGGAATGTCTTGCCGACGCGTCTACGCCCATATACGGCAACAAACTCGGAATACTCGGATTCCTTTGCCGCCAACAGCCTTCTTCGCTCATCTTTTCGACCAACCATCTTATTCCCCTTTCAAAGTTTTGACTAGATCTTACCAAAAAACCGCGATTTAGTCAATACCTCGTGTATGTTTTAACTATATCTCGTGAAAGACCGACGATTTAGTCAAAACCAGCAGCAGGTTTTGACTAAACCTCATTTTCCGTCCGCCCGAACGGGCACAAAGCGCGTTCGAAATACATGGTTGGTACAGAGGCCGCCCGCGTGCACGGAAACCGTTGTAGCAGGGTGGTTCCGCAGATCGTCGCGCCCGATGAACCAGCCTGAAAGCCGCGGCGCCTTCTGCCCGCTCGCCACGGACATCACGCCCCCCTCATCCACGACGATCTCCAGATCCCACCTGCGGCCATATCGCGCGCGCAGGGTGCGGCCGTCGGCGGAGACAACTGTGTTCGTCGTGTCGAGATGGAAAAGGAGCTCGTAGTCGTGCGCCTTGCCGTCGGCGGAAACCACTCGATCCGTCACCAAGAACCTGTCTGGCTTTAGAAACTCAATCTGCCGATCATGCAGCGCAAGGCGCTTCTTCTCAGGCCCGAACCCCTGGCCGTACACGCCGCGCGCGAAATCCCGCTCCGGCGTGGATATCCATTTGGCGTTGATGGGCTTGTCGGACTGGCGGGGGTTCGACCGGTTCTGCGCGAGACCGTCCACAAGAAGCGTGTTGTGATCGTAGCCGGACAAAGCGTATATGCGCTCCGGCGAACGCTCGTACTGTCCGCCGCCGTCGTCGAAGACAAGCTCCTCGCCGCCCTTCCAGAGCGTGAATGAGAGCTTGTCCTGATGCCAGTGCCCTACGCCCAGAGGGCCCACGTCGAACGCCAGATACGCGGCGTAGGCATCCCACCCGGAGCGCATCACCGCGAAGCCCGCCCACGGCAGGAAGCGCGACGCCGTTGCCCCCGCGGGCGGCGCCCCCATGCGCCCCTCGGTCGCGCCCCAGAGGAAGTCCTTCCGCTGCGGGAAGAACTCCGCGGCCGAAGCCAGCACGCGCTCCGAAGCTATGGTGTAGCAGTCGTTGAAGCGCGGCTGCACGAACGCAGGCGTCATCATGGCGAGAGGCCCTTCCGCGCCGCGCACAAGAAGTTCCGCGAAGTCCGCCGGCAGATCTCCAAGCGTGCCGCTCTCCCGCGCGCGGCGGTAGAGCTGCGCGGCGCATCCGTAGAACACAAGATGATAGTCCGGCGAAAGCTCGTAGTGGAGCCCGTCCGGCAGAAGCTGCGCGCGCGCCGCCTCGGCGAACGCCCGCGCGGAATCCCGCCGCAGCGACGAGGATTCTGGGAAATCCGGGAACAACGTGGCGAAGGAATGCACCCCGTTCATCTCCATCAAAAGCCAGTTCGCGCGCGTTTTATGAGCCATCAGATGCTTGGCCTGCGCGCGCATGGACTCAACGAACCGCTCCCTCAGTTGCGTCGGGAACGACGGCGACGCCGAGAACGCCCTCCACGCCGCCGGCCAGCTGTTCATAAGCCGCAGCCCTTCCTCTATCGTTCGCCATGGGCTGCCCACCGTGTTGTAGCCCTTCTCCGGCGGCACGCCGCCCGTCTGCGAGAGCCAGTCCTCGAACTGCCGGGCGAACGCGCGCGCGTACTTTTCGTCGCCTGTCACAGTGTATGCCCGCGCAAGCTCCGGCCAGAAGCTCATGCGGTTCAGCTGCCATGTCCATTCCGGATTGAACGGCCCCTTCGCATTCGTGGGGTTGAAGAGCCAGTCGATCCTGTTCGACGGGAAACTCCACGGGATCCCCACCACAGAGACGCTCCCCTGTACGGCGCGATTCGCCACACCCGAATCGAATTTCAGGAACGCATCCAGGAACCTGTATCCCTCCGCCGTGGCCCATCCCGGCGGACGATGCCCCGTCGCGTGGTTGATTATCCTCCGCCGAGCAGGATGCTTCTCGTATCCGCGCGCCGAGAGCATCGTCTTCCAGCTTTCGGCATTGTCGTACTTCCCCGCAATGAGAAGGAACGGCTTGCCTCCGGAGGCCGACATCAAATCGGCGTGGCCCAGCCCCCCTTCGCGCGCGACCGCGGCCTTAGCCCCCCAATACCACACGTCCTGCCAGTTCGTCTGGTCCCAGTTGATCCCGAAGTCGCTCGCCACTACCACCTTCACGCGAGGATCGAGCATCCCCGCGTAGAACGCCATCTTGCCGCCAAGGGAATGCCCGATCATGCCGATGCGCCCGGCGTCCACACTCGGATGATCCGCAAGAAGATCGACGACAAGCCGAGTGTCGAACACGAGCTTCCCTACGCCCGTCCAGCCAGGCCAATCTCGCGCAAGCGCCTCGCCGGCGCGCTTCCAGCAGGAAAAGCTCCCGTCTCCTTCGCCGTCGGGATATGTGATGTAGTACGCGTCGGCCGAGGCGGTAACATAGCCGCGCCGCGCAAGATCGGCCATGTACTTTATGGCCGCGTAGAACGTCAGGTTCGTGCCGCTGCGGCGCGCATACGGACACTCCACCCCGCCGGTGGCGGGATCCTCGCCCAGCATGGCCTCGGGGAAGTAGAACGGCGCGACCACGGCCGGCATCCGCCCCCGCACTCCTTTCGGCACCGCCACAAACACCCTCTGCGTCGTCTTGGGTCCGTTCGCCTGCTCGTACACCTCCACCGTGTAGTCGGGCCGTTCATGGACCACCACGCGCCGAGCCGAGCGCTTGAACGCCGCATACTCCTTCGGAGGGTCGAGGAATTCGCGCCATGCCGGCGGCAGATTCTCCGCCGCCAGAGTCATGGCAAGCCCAATGGCCAAGATTGCTGTGTTGATAATTTTCATTTTATTGTCCAAGCATCTGTGAGAACGGCACGATGGCGTCAAAATGGAATCCGCACCTATTTTGCATTTTGCAATTCAGGTGAGGACGCCCCAAGGAATCTGGCGAGGTTTGCGGAGAGCGAATCCGCGAGCGAATCGACGGGCACATCGCGCAGCATCGCAAGCTTGTCCACGATCGCGCGGACCTGCGCCTCGTGCGAGGCGACGTCGTCCCATTCCGCGTCGGTCTCCACCAGCAGGCGGTCCATCGGCAGCGCTGCGGACATCGCCCTATAGTTCACCGCATGGTCGTTCAAGAGCGCCGGGCCAACGGACACATAGCCGTTCATCGCGAACATCTCCGGCAGCAGCCCCACGCTTCTGGAAAAGCCGTGGAACATGAAGGCCGGCACCCTCCCCGCGAATGGAATGCAGCCCTTCACGACCTCTCCCCAGCACTTCGCGCCGTGGAGGACGACCGGGCGGCGCATCTCGGCGGCAAGCTGGAGCTGCCCCTCAAAGGCGGCGCGCTGGGCGCCCGATATCTCGCGGCTCTTCAAGCGGTCAAGCCCTATCTCGCCCACGCCAGCACCAGGGTCATTCTCAAGCTCTGCGCGAAGCGCGGCAATGTCCAGCGGAGACGAATCGGCCTCCCAGGGATGAAGGCCCCAGAAACGACGTTCCTCGCCGTCTAGGGCGAGGAACGTGGCGTATCCGCCGCGATGGAAATGCGCGTCGGTCATGGCGCGCGGTCAGTCGGCCTGGAGAAGAAGGCCGGTGGAGACGATGTCCGACGAATCTAGCGCGTAGAGCGGATCGATCTCGACGGGCATCGCATCGGGCACTGCGACACCTGCGGCGGCGAGGTGGCGGCGCCACTTCGCCTGAAGGTCCGCCCGGCAGGACGCCGGCGAGTCCTTGCCCTCGGCGTTCTTCACGGGCGAGAATTCGTCGGCGCGGTCGAAGGCCATGCAGGCCACCGACTTTGCGTCCGGAAGCGCGTCGAAGATGAACTTCTCGAACTTGTAGCCGTTGGGCTCGGAGGGCTTGGCCACAGAGCCGTCCGCCTGCACCTGCGGTATCTTCTTGTGCGCGAGATGGAGGGGCATGGGCTTCGCGGCCTCGGCCTCGAGGAACGCGCGGTCGAAGACGTGGATCGCGGGCGAGCCGTACTTGAAGTAGAGGTCGCCGGAAGCGGTGCGGCGCGTGTTCATCTCCTCGGTCATCTCGGTGTACTCTATTAGCTCGAAGCGTCCGCCGCGCTTCACAGGCATGCCGAGGCCCTCGTAGGGGTCGCGCTTCGCGGTGAGCTTGAGGGAGTATTCGCCCTTGGAGAGGGCATGGAGGCCGATGAAGGCGGGATCGGCGATGTCGACCATCGGGTTGTCCACCTGGAAGTAGAAGAGCGTGGAGACGCCGCGCTTCTTCATGTCGGCGAAGCAGCCGTTCTTCTTGAGGGCGGCGATCATGCCGCCGTGGCCGTCGGGGCTCATGAAGATGTGCCCTGGAGCGTCGAGGATGATCCTGCCGTCGGCGGTCATGCCGGGCCACATGCCCTGGCGGAAGAAGATCACGTCCTCGGGGGCGAGCCCGAAGTAGTCGTTCTCCTCGAAGTGCGCGACGGTGGCGTCATAGTTGGCCTCGCTCGTCATGATGTAGAACGGGATGCGCGCGGCGTAGCGCACGTTCAGCGCGAGGACCTTGCGCGCATGGAAGAAGAAGAGCGACGCGCCCGTCACGGGGCCGATGGAATACGCCCCCTTGGGGCCGTCGTAGCCAAGACGCGACCCCTGGCCGCCCGCGACGAGCAGCACCCCGACGTGTCCCGCCTTCAGCTCCGCCTCGCCGGCGGCCACGGCCCTGTCGCGCGCCTTCCCCTTCAGCTCATGCACCTTTGGGGCGACGGCCTTCGCCTTCTTCGCGGCGGCGGCCGGCGGCGCAAACGCCGGCAGCATCGCCTTGCAGCGAGCAAGCTCCTTGAAGTCTATCGACTCGATCTGCGCGAGAAGCGCCTTGCGCTCCGCGCCTCCAAGCTTGTTCCAAAACGCGAGCACATGCCCCTGACCATTCTCCTCCAGCACCTTCTTCGCTTCTGAATAATTCATCTCTTCTCCTGTT
>CAMOHV010000067.1 GCA_946615275.1 uncultured Verrucomicrobiota bacterium
GTCATCCTTCCCTCAACAACAGCCAATCTTTACAAGGGGTAAACTATCACTAAAACCAAGTTTACTTCTGGAAGCGGCACTCCAGAAACTCCGGGCGACTTTTGAACAATTCTTTTTGTCGCAAAGCCGATTAGTATGGTATAATGTTGCCCAAGCAACACAAGGAACAAGGACATGAATGGAGCTGTAAACATCGGCGTTTCAAGAAGAACGTTTCTGGGCGCGGCCGCGGCTGCGGCCGCGTCCGTGCCGGGCATCGTGCGTGCCAACGGCGCGAAGCGCGTGTTCAAGGTGGGGCTCGTCGGCTGCGGCGGACGGGGGTGCAACTGGTTCGGCGGCAAATGCTCCGGCGGCGCCATACGTGACATCACGGCTGCCGCTCAGCGTCTGGGGCACGACGTGCAGCTCGTCGCGGCGGCGGACTACTTCCGCGACAAGGCCGTTGACGTGTGCCGCAAGTACGGCGTGGACGAGAAGATGGCTTTCGGCGGCGCCGACGGCTACAGAAAGGTGATCGAGACGGACTGCGAAATCGTCCTGCTGTGCGCACCGCCGGTGTTCCGTCCGCTCCACACCGCCGCCTGTGTTGCGGCCGGGAAGCACGTCTTCGCGGAAAAGCCCATCGCCGCCGATCCGCGCGGGCTGAGGGCGTTCCTCAAGACGGTGGCCGACGCCAGGGCGAAGAACCTTTCGATTCTCTCCGGCACCCTGCACCGCCACTCGAACCGTTTCCTCAAGCAGATCGGCCCCGTGCGCAACGGCGCGATCGGGAAGATCGTCGCGGGGCGCGTCTACCGCTGCCACGGCCCCATATGGAACCGTCCGCGCCGTCCGGAGGACACGAACGCCTCCTATCTCTGCAACAACTGGTACCACTTCTGGGAGATGAGCGGCGACCAGATCACGGAGCAGGCCATCCACGAGGTGGACCTCGCCAACTGGTTCATCGGGCGCTTCCCAGTGGGAGCGTTCGGCATGGGCGGGCGCTGGCGGCGTCCGGCGGGCGACATCTACGACTCGATCGCGATCGACTTCGACTACGGCGACGGTCTGCACGTGGCGACGTACGGCCGGCAGATGCCGGGGTGCGCCAACATGTGCGGCACGCGATTGATGGGGACGGAGGGCGAGGTGTCGCTGGGCGGGAAGTTCCGCCGATACGACGGCAAGCCGGTGGAGGAGGACATGGCGGCCATTGCCGGGCGCGACGACAACGGGCTCGTGATGGAGCATGCCGATTTTCTCGAAGGCATCCTCTCCGGCAACCTTCTGAACGAGGGCGAGCAGGTCGCGATGTCCACAGCTACGACCATGATGGGCACGCTCGCGGCTTACACTGGGCGCCAGGTGAAGATGCGCGACCTGCTGGAGAACGAGAAATCCGAGTTCTTCAACGGGCACAACGCGGCGTTTCTGCCCGAGGACTTCGAGAGCTCCGCCGACATCCCGCTGCCGCCGGAAGGGCGTCCGCCCATGCCGGGAGCCGACGCATAGGAAAGGACGCGGCCATGAATAGAAGGGATTTCCTCAAACTGTCCGCCTTTGCCGCCGCCGCGCCCGTGCTGCGGGCGGGGGGGGCGGAGCCCGGGCCCGATGCCGCCTTCCGCACGGTTCTGCGCAAGGCGCTCATCGAGAAACGCCTCACGCCGCAGGTGTGCGACAAACTGCTGGCGGCCGGGTTTTCGGGCGTGGAACTGAGCGACAAGACGGCCACTTTCGAGGAGGCGCGCGCGGCCCGCAGACTCGCGGAGGAGCGCGGCGTGCGCATTCACTCGTTCATGGGCGGCTGGTTCGACTTCAACTCGGATGATCCTGCGGCGCGCCAGGCTGCAGTGGCCGCCGCGAAGCGGTCGATCCGCCTCACCGCCGCCTACGGCGCGCCCGTGGTGCTGGTGGTGCCGGGGCGCGTCAAGGGCGTGGCCATGCCCGCGCCCGACCGCTTCGACGTGTCGTTCGACCGCAAGACGCTCCTCGTCGACCGCGTTGCAGACGGCGATAACGCGCCGTATGCCGCGTACATCGCCGCGCAGAACGCCGCCACGCGGCGCGCCGCGGACGCGATTGCGGAGCTCGTGCCGGTCGCGGCCGAGGAGGGCGTCGTGCTGGCAATCGAGAACGTCTGGAACAACCTTTGGGTTTCGCCCGACTTCGCGGCGGCGTTCTGTCGTTCGTTCGCCTCGCCGTGGGTGAAGTTCTACTTCGACATCGGCAACCACACGCGGTATTGCGACGCGACGAAGTGGCTGTACGCGCTTTCGGACCAGATCGTGAAGATGCACATAAAGGACTTCCTGGTCGACCGCGCCGCGCCAAACCAGGGGCGGTTCGTGCCGATAGGGAAGGGATCCATCGACTTCAAGGCCGTGCGCCGCGCGATCGAGTCGATAGGCTACAGCGGCTGGGTGTCCATTGAATCGTCCGGCTGGACGGACAAGGAGCATTCCGAGATCATGGATCGTTTCTTCGCCGGCGGGCTTTAAGGGGTGAAATTCGCAATGTCGGGTGAACTTTTCGGCGACTTGCGGCGTTATACGAATTAGGATTCACAACAGCAACAGAGGAATCTGAAGTGAAAATGAGAAAAAGAAGCATTGTGTTGATAGCGCTTGCCGCGGCATTCGCCGGCGGCGACGCGCTGGCGGACTACGCCTCCATGTGCCGGGAGGCCGTGAAGCGCAAGCGCGAAATCATCTGGCAGGTATGGGATCGCGCGCCATACACATGGCCCAAGGGCGAGGCGTTCAACGTCGCCAAGTTCCCCGGGCGCGTGGGTCTCACGGAGCTGGCGAAGTCGCCCGTGATGATTGACACCGTGGTGTTCATTCCGCTTGGCAACTTTGCGAACCTCTCTGCGAACATCCCGTCCAGCGAGCCGGTGAAGAGGCAGCCGCAGGGGTCGTGGCAGCTCGCCGGCGTGAAGAACGTGATCGAGGAGTTCTTCAAGGCGGGGACGGACTCCGTGAAGGAGGCGGCGAAGTGGGCGCGCGCGGAGAAGAAGGAGCTGTTCGTGTCGCTGCCCGTGAACGCGAAGGTGCATGCGGGCGCCTACAACCTCAAGGCGCCGCCACCGCCGTGGCTGCACAGCAACTATCTTATCGGGCCGTGGAAGCTCAAGAACATGGCGCTTCTGATGGGCGGTCCGCAAAGCGAGGGCGCGAAGGCGTCGAAGGGCAAGGCCGAGAACCCGCCGTACGGCTCGTGGCTTTCCGTGGACTATGGTTTGGAGCCGGTGCGCGAAAAGTACTGCGCCATGGTGAAGGACATTGCGGACAAGTACGACATCGACGGCATCGTTGTGGACATGAGCTCCGGCGAACTGCTCGCGGAGGTCGCGTGGGGCGCTACGGCCTCGGCGAAGAACACCCAGGCGCTCACGGACATGATGACGAAGATCAAGGGGATTCTCCAGGCGGCGTCTGAGAAGAAGAACCACGCGATTCTGCTGGTGGTCAGGGTTCCCGATTCGGCCGGATACTGCAAGGACGTGGGCATCGACCTCGGCGGATGGCTTGAGGCGAAGATCCCCGATTTGGTCATCACCGCCGGCCAGTACAACCCGCGCAGCGTCATGGGCGAGTTCATCAAGAAGTACGGCACGCCATACTACGCGAGCGTTGGGCCGACGGGCATCTATGTTGGCAACGACTCCGGCTGGTCTGGCGACGACGAACGCATGCCGCGCCACTCCAAGCCGTCCATCGCGGCTCGCATGATGGAGGCGCTCGGGCCCGGCGGCGCGGCGGGCATGTACTGCGGGAACGACCCGTACAACTGGCACCGCGTCGGCCCCGGTGCGATAGTTCCGGCCAACCTCAAGGATCTCAAATACCTCAACAAGCGCTATTTCACAACGCCCACGTCCGCCGGCGGCTTCCACTTGAAGGACGGCGCGAAGAAGTATCTTTCCGTTCCGCAGCTCTATTCCGGCCATCCGAAGGAGATGAAGTCCGGCGTGTACGCGCAGAGCGTATCGGTGTGGGACGACGTCGCCGCCCGGCAGAAGGAGGGGAAGGCGCCGCAGTGCTTCCTCACGACGGAGGTGGCGATTCCCGGCGGCATGGACATCGAGGTGACGCTCAACGGCAAGAAGCTCAAGCTCTTGAGGAAGTACGCCGGATGCCAGGAGTTCGAGGCGCCGCTCAACGCGGTGAAGTACGGCAAGAACGACGTCACCGTGAAGCCGCTCGGCAAGAACAAGCGCGGCAACATCTGCTACATCGGGAACATCGCGATCGACGTCGTCTTCGACATGAAGGCCGCCGGGCGCGTCGAAGAGGAGGACAAGTAACATGGCCGAAGAACCAATCGTCGACGAGAACCTCGAGAAAATCGAGGAGATGTTCGAGCAGCCCACGCTGCGCGACCGCCTGCGCAAGCTCTTCACGGGTCTTGGCAAGCCGCGCAGTTCGCGCGAGTACAAGGAGGCGATCGTCGAACTGCAGCGCCTTCTCGCGCCCGTAGTCGCCATTCTGATCCCCGGCATCCTTATCGCGATCCTGATCGTCTGCGCGGCGCCCGGCAAGAGCAACAAGGCGCTCAGCGACATCCAGATCGCCCAGGCCGAGGACGAGGAAGTGATCGAAGAGCAGCAGGACCAGGAGACGCCCGAGGTGGAGATGGAGGATCTCGCCACCGAGGCGATCATGGACACGCCCGCCAACACGGTGAACGTGGCGAACCCCGCAGAGGCGGTGATGCCGCAGACGCAGGCTCCCACGGTGTCGTCCGTCTCCGAGGTGATGGACATCAAGGCGCCGGTTATGATGAAGAACGTGTTCGGTCAGCAGCGCAGCGCTTCCGGCCGCGCCTCCGCGCTAAGGAAGTTCGGCGGCGACGCCGAGACGGAGCGGTGCGTCATGCGCGCCCTTCGCTGGCTCGTCACGCAGCAGCAGAAGGACGGCAGCTGGAAGGGATCCGGCGGCGCGTCCGGCGTGAGCTGCACGGGCTTCGTGATCCTCGCGTTCCTCGCCCACGGCGAAAAGCCCGGCGGCTCGCCGGAATTCGGCGCGTGTCTCCAGAAGGCCGTCGAATACCTGATGCGCAAGAAGAAGCACGACGCGATGGAGATGCACGCCCTCGCCGAAGCCTACGGCATGACGCGCAACCCCAACATCAAGGACATGCTCGAGAAGGATCTCGTGGCGCTGTGCGATCGCCTGGCCGACAAGACGACATGGGGACACCCGACCGACGGCAAGGACTACACGATGCCGAACCTGCTGACGATGACCTTCAACGTGATGACGCTCAGGTCCGCGCAGCTCTCCCGCATCAAGACGCCGAAGATGGACCGCGCGCTCGCCAAACTGCGCGAGGGCTTCCTCGGCCAGTCCAACAAGAAGATGGGCGGCTTCTCGAGCGACTACTACGGCCCGGCGCGCTTCCCGTACCGCCGCACCGGCACTTGGCACTTCATGATGGGCGTCGTCGGCATGCAGTATCTCGGCTACGGCGACCATCCGGTCATCGAGAAGACGATGCAGATTCTCGACGACGACTGGGCTCCGCCGACCCTGAAGTGGAGCGATATCGCCTGCTGCCCTGTGCGCGGCAACTACTGGGCGACGATGGTGTTCTTCAACGACGAGGGCAACCGCAACCGCTGGAAGAAGTGGAACATGCAGATGAAGCACGTCTACACGCGCGGGCAGAAGGTGCTCGGCGTCGCGGAGTCCAACTACGTGGACGAGAAGGGTCGTCCGCAGGAGACGGGCTACTGGCGCTGCAAGGACATGCACATCGGCTCGCAGCCGCTCATGCCGACGTGCTATGTCGCGCAGCAGCTTATGGTGTACTACCGCTATCTGCCAACCGGCTCCAAGGAGGCGTGGAACGTCACCGAGGAGAAGAAGGTCGAGGCCACGCAGTCTGACGACATCACCGTCGGGATTGGAGATCTGTGATGAAGGGAGTGTCAGAGAAGGATCTGGCCCGCTGCCGCGCGGCGCTCGCCGCCGCGCGCGCCGGGGGTGTCGCTGACGGGAAGACCGGGCCGGAACCTCGTCCGCCGAAGGTCGTTGAACTGAAAGGCGCCGCCCGCGCCCGCGCCGTCGCCGCCGGCGAGAAGGAGCTTCGCGCAGGGCGCGTGGCAGTGCTGCTCGTGGCTGGCGGCCAGGGCTCGCGTCTCGGCTTCGACGGGCCGAAGGGCGCATATCCAATCGGTCCGCTAACAGACGCGCCGCTTTTCTTCTTCCACGCGCGCAAGGTGCTCGCGCTCGGTCTTAAGTACGGTCGCTCCGTTCCGTTCTACATCATGACGAGCGAGGCAAACCGGAAGGCGACCGAAGCGCACTTCCGCGAACACCGCTATTTCGGTCTTCCGAAGAAGGACGTCATATTCTTCACGCAGGGCATGTGGCCCGCACTCAACGACGACGGCTCGCTCTTCATGGATCGTCCCGGCCACGTCTTCATGAGTCCTGACGGTCACGGCGGCGTTCTCTCTGCGTTGAAGACAAGCGGATGCCTTGCCGGCCTGAAGAAGCGCGGCGTCAAGAGCGGGTTCTTCTTC
>CAMOHV010000068.1 GCA_946615275.1 uncultured Verrucomicrobiota bacterium
ATGTCCTCGCGCGCGATGATCTCGCGCCCGATCGCCGCCTGCACCGGGATCTTGAACTGGTGCGGCGGAATGGTGTCCGCAAGAGCCTTGCACATCTGGATTCCGCGCGCGCGCGCCTTGGAGCGGTGGACGAGCGTCGCGAAGGCGTCCACCGTCTCGCCGTTCAGGAGGATGTCCATCTTCACGATGTCGCTCTCCTGGTAGCCGGCGGGCTCGTAGTCCATCGAGGCGTAGCCGTGCGAGACGCTCTTGAGCGTGTCGTGGAAGTCGATGAGTATCTCGTTCAGCGGGAGCTTGCAGTGGAGCATCACGCGGTGGCCGTCCACCGTCTCCGTGCCCTCCACCACGCCGCGGCGGTCCATGACGATGCGCATCACGTCGCCGATGGACTCCGATGGCGTGATGATGCGCGCCTCGAGGATCGGCTCGTAGATCGACTCGAGCGTGCTTGGATCCGGCATCTGCAGGGGGTTGTCCAGCTCGCGCTCCTCGCCGCCTTTCATCTTGAGCTTGTAGATGACGCCCGGGGTGGTGGAGATGATGTCCAGGTTGAACTCGCGGCGGAGGCGCTCCTGCACGATCTCCATGTGGAGGAGTCCGAGGAACCCGCAGCGGAAGCCGAAGCCGAGGGCGATGGAGCTTTCGTGGTGGAAGCTGAAGGCGCTGTCGTTCAGATGCAGCTTCTCGAGGCCCTGGTGGACCTTCTCGAATTCGTCGGTGGACATCGGATAGATGCCGCAGAAGACGGTTGGGCGGATGTCGTGGAAGCCGGGGAGGGGCTCCTCCGCGCCGAGCCTGGCGGTGGTGACGGTGTCGCCGATCTTGATGTCGGCGGGATCCTTCACGGTTCCCACGAGGTAACCCACCTGCCCGGCGGAGAGCTTGGCGACGGGCTTCTTCGACGGCGAGAAGATCCCGACCTCGTGGAGGGTGGTGGTCACTCCGGAGGCCATGAAGCGCACGGTCTCGCCGGCGGAGACGGCCCCGTCCACGACGCGCACGTAGGTGATCACGCCGCGGAACTCGTCGAAGACGGAGTCGAAGACGAGCGCGCGCAGCGGCGCGTCCTCGCCCTGCGTCTTCGGAGGCGGGATGCGCTTCACGATCGCCTCGAGGACGTCGGGGCAGCCTACGCCGGTCTTGGCGGAGACGAGGAGGGGGTCGTCCATCTCGATCGCGAGGATGTCCTCGATCTGCTTCGAGACGCCTGGGATGTCGGCGCCGGGGAGATCCACCTTGTTGAGGACGGGGACGATCTCGAGGTGCGCGTCCTGCGCGAAGTATGTGTTTGCGACGGTCTGCGCCTCGACGCCCTGCGCGGCGTCCACGACGAGGAGCGCGCCCTCGCACGCGCCCATCGAGCGGGAGACCTCGTAGGCGAAGTCCACGTGGCCGGGGGTGTCGAGGAGGTTGAAGAGATACGTCTTCCCGTCCTTCGCCGTGTACTCCATCGAGACGGGGTGGCTCTTGATGGTGATGCCGCGCTCGCGCTCGAGGTCCATGGCGTCGAGCGTCTGCTCCTTGAGCTCGCGTGCGGAGACGGCGTGGGTGAGCTCGAGGATGCGGTCGGAGAGCGTCGTCTTGCCGTGGTCGACGTGGGCGATGATGCAGAAGTTGCGGATACTGTCGAGTGTCTTTTCCATGGTCGCGGGTTGATCAGTGGTCGTGGCGGCCTTCGCCGTGCCAGGGGACGAAGGGGGGGACTTTGTCTATGCCGGCGGCGAGGCGCTGTCGGACGGCCTCGTAGACGAGTATCGTCGCGGCGGCGGAGACGTTGAGGGAGTCGGCGAGGCCCAGCATCGGGATGCGCACCCGCATGTCGGCGAGGTCCATCCACTTGGACGTGAGCCCGTACTGCTCCGCGCCGACGGCGATCGCGACGTTCCCCGTGAGGTCTACCTCGAAGTGCAGCTTCTCGGCGTGCGGCGTGGCGGCGAGGATCTTGAAGCCGCGAGCCTTCAGCCAGCGGACGGCGTCCTCGGACGACGCCTCGACGATCGGCACCGAGAACATGGTGCCCGTGGACGCGCGGACGACGTTGGGGTTGTGGACGTCCGTCGTGCGGTCGCAGACTATCACGGCGGCGGCGTGCGCGGCGTCGGCCGAGCGGAGGATCGTCCCGAGGTTCCCGGGCTTCTCGATGGACTCCGCCACGATGACGAGGGCGTTCGGGGGCGGGACGAGCCGGTCGAGGGTCTTCGCGACGTGCGGGCCGATCATCAGGAGCCCGTCGGGGCGGTCCTTGTACGCCATCTTGAGGAAGGCGGGGCGGGAGCAGAGGAACACATCGGCGCCGGCCGCAGCGGCGTCGGAGACTAGCCGGTCCTCGTTCTCGTTCTTGAGGTACAGCTCGGGGCAGATGAAGATCGAGTTCGGGCGGTAGCCGTTGTCGAGCGCGCGGCGGCACTCGCGGAAGCCCTCGACGATCATCTCGCCCGTCTCCTCGCGCACGGAACAAGTGCGCAGCTTCACCACGTACTTGATCTTCGGGTTGGCGGGTGACGTGAGCTCTATCATTTCAGGAACTTGGCGACGAGGCTTTTCTTCGACTTGAGTATCTTCGCGCCGCGCGTGATCTTGCAGAGCGAGACGCCAAGGTCGTTTGCGATGCGACGCTGGGGGACGCCGTCGGAAAGGAGCGACAGAAGCTCCCAGCGGAGGGTGATGTCGTGGTGCTCGCGGGGGGTGAGCATCTCCTCGAGGAACCTGTCCACGGACGCGGGCGTCTTGAGGGCGGCGAGCGCGGCGGCTAGGCTTGTCCTGCGCCTTCTGCGCGTCACCGCACCACTCCCTGGGCGCCGGCGTCGAGGATCTTCAGGACGTCGTCTTCGTCCTTCATCTTCGCGCGGCGCTCGTCGATCATGAAGCTCGTGGCCTGGTTGGCGAAGAGATCTTCGCAGATCGCGTTGCTGAGGTAGGTGATGCCCTGTGCGCGCAGACGGCTCTGCAGGTCGTATGCGTCGCGCGCGTCGCGGAGGGCGGCGGGGAGCGCGTTCATGAGGGGCATGCAGAGACGGTCCTCCACGTGGAGCATGGAGTAGCGCGAGCCGAAGAAGAGTATCTCGCCGCGGCGGAGCCGCTTGTCGACGTCGGTGCGGTAGTCCATGATGCGCTTGAGGTAGCGCTTCGTCCTGTCGTTGTGGACGAACGGCCCGCCGACCTCCGGCTCGGGCGCGGCGGTGGCGCCGGCAGACGACTTCTTGGGCGCGGGCTCGTCGTCGTCGAAGAGGTCGTCCACGGACTTCGCGGCGGCCACGGGCTTCTTCTCCTCGACCTTCCTCGGCGCTGCGGGCACCGCGGACACGCCGCCCGCCCCCTGCGCCATCATGAACGCGGACCACGGGACGACCTGCCCCGTCACCTGCACGTCGCCCACATATATGGCCGTGCCACGCCGCCAGATGGTGTACGGCGGCGGCAGATAGCGCCCGTTCACGAACACGACGCCCCTGCGGATGGGCTTGCCGCGCGTGCCCTTCAGGTGCTGAAGCGCGGCAGTGGGCACGACGTCGAACTTCGGCGCAGCCGCCCAGAGCGCGCCCAGCGCGAGAGCCGCCGTCAGGATGATGCTCTTCTTCATCGCTTTCATTCTTCTCCTGTCTCCTCTTGTTCCCTTTAAACTAAAAAGCCCCGGTTTGCCGTAGTGCAGAATCCCTGGAACCTAGCGTTCCAAGTGGGTGCCCTATCCACCGCTCCTGGGAGAGGCGTATTCGGGCTCCCTGCCAAAAATGAAGGTCAGAGAAATACGCTGCCGAATCCGCGTGCAAACCAGAGCCCACGCTGTGAAAGATCAATTGTCGCGGACCTCCACCTTCAACTCGTTCTTCAACGCCTCGGCGATCTTCGCGAAGGCGCGGTTCACCTCGTCGTCGGTGAGCGTCCGGTCCGGAGACCGGAACGCCAGCGAGTAGGCGAACGAACGCCTGCCCTTGCCGATGTCCTTGGACGTAAATATATCAAAAACGCCGATGTCCGTCAACTCCTTCGGGGCTGCCTTGCGGATGCAGGCGGAGACGGCGGCGAAGGTCGCCTCAGGCCCGCCGACGAACGCGATGTCGCGCTTCACGGCGGGGAACTGCGGGACTGGCTTGAGCTTCCCGACGGCGTCCGTGCGCTTCAAAAGCGGCGCGAGGTCGAGCTCCGCCAAAGCGAGCTGCGTCGTTAGGCGGTACGGATGGCGCATCTTCGCGGAGAGCGCTCCGCACACTCCGGCAGGGCGCCCGTTCACCACGATCTTGAGCGCCGCGCCCTTCTCGAACGCCGGATGGTCCGCGGGCTCGAAATCGATCTTGCCCACGTGCACGCGCTTCGCGAGCGTCTCCACCGCGCCCTTGATGCCGAGAATCGCCTCCTCGGCCGTCATCGCGCGGCGGCGGTCGAGCGCGCCGCGGCCCACGGGCCCGAAGAACCCGAGCGCGAGCCGCTCCGCCTCGAACGGCTTCCCGTCCTGCCCCTTCCCGAACACGCGGCCGATCTCGAAGAGCTTCGCCTCCTCCACCTGACGCGTCGCGTTGCGCCCGAGCGACCCCATCAGCTGCGGGAGGAGCGAGTCGCGGAGTACGCCGTATTCGGCGGACACCGGATCGGGGAGGACGAGCCAGCCCCCCCTGCCGCGCGGATCGAACGCCTCAAGCTCCCCTGCCGAGAGGAACGAGTAGTGCATCGCCTCCGTGAAGCCGAGCGCAAGGCAGGTGGAGCGCACCTTCTCCTTCGCGCGGAACGGCGCGTCGGAGAGCGGCGAGACGCTTGGCGCGGACGGCATGGTGTCGGGGATGTTGTCGAGGCCGTAGATCCGCGCCACCTCCTCCACGAGATCCGCCTCCAGCGACAGGTCCCAGCGCCACGACGGTATCTCGAACGAGACGGACTTCTGCCCGGCGTAGAGGCCATTCTGGCGGCACTTGAGGCCGAGAGACTCCAGAATGAAGACCATCCCGTCATTGCCGACCGGTATGCCGATCAGGCGGCGGGCGCGCTCGAAGTCGAGCTCGACGTCCGGATTCAGCGGAAGCGTCCGGCTGTCGACGTCCACGACGCCCTTCGCGACCACCGCGCCGCCGTACTTCTGCAGAAGATGCGCCGCGCGACGAGACGCCCAGTCCGCAAGGTCCTTGTCCACCCCGCGTATGTAGCGGTACGAGGACTCCGTCGCGAGGCCGAGCTTCGTCGCGGTGTTCTTCGTGGAGACGGGTTCGAAGAGCGCGGACTCGAGAAGCACGTGGTCCGTCCCCTCCACGATCTCGCTGCCCTCGCCGCCCATCACGCCCGCTACCGCCGACGGCTTCTCGGCGTCGCAGATCATGAGCATCGTCTCGTCGAGCTTCCTCTCCTGCCCGTCGAGCGTCTTCATCGTCTCGCCCGGCTTCGCGTTCCTCACGACGATCTGCCGCCCCGCGAGCGTGCGGTAGTCGAAGGCGTGCATCGGCTGCCCGCATTCGAGCATGACGTAGTTCGTGACGTCCACGAGAAGCCCGAGCGACCTAACGCCGCACGCCTCGAGGCGCTTCGCCATGAAGTCCGGCGAAGGGCCGTCCTTAACGGATGTGATGACGCGCGCCGTGTAGCGCGGGCACTTCGCGGGCTCCTCGACGGTCACCTTCACCTCGTCGTTCACGTCCGTCCCGGACTCCTCGAAATCGACGGCCGGCATCTTGATCGGACGATGGAGGATGGCGGAGAACTCGCGCGCGATCCCCATGACGGAAAGCGCGTCGGGGCGATTCCAGGTGACCTCGATGTCGAACACCGTCTCGGGCTTGTCGCCGCCGACTACGTCGCGCGCGAATGCGCCCGTCGGCGTCTCGGGCGGCAGCTCGATGATGCCGTCGTGGTTCCCGCCTGGGAGGGCGAGCTCCTTGCTGCTGCAGAGCATGCCGAACGACTCCACGCCGCGCAGCTTGCCCTTTTTGATCTTGAATTCGCCGTCCGGCACCACCGCGCCGATCTTCGCGAGGACGGTCTTGAGGCCAGCGCGGCAGTTCGGCGCGCCGCAGACGACCTGCAGCGTCTCCTTGCCGTCGGTGACCGTGGTCTTGTGGAGATGCGTGCCCTCGATCACTTCGCAGGTCATAACCTCGCCCACGACGAAGAAATCGGAAAGCGGCGGCGCGCCCACGGTCTCCACGGACTCCACCTGGAGACCGGCGCGCGTGAGGCGCTCCGCGAGGTCCGCCGGCGCGATGTCGGAGACGTCGATGTATTCATTGAGCCAACTGAGAGGAAGCTTCATCTGATTTTCCGATTCATTCTTTGAGGTTCAAAACTGCCTAGATATGATACCATATCCGCCCCGCCGCCGCAAGGTGGAAAGCGTGGCGAAAAGAAAACCGATGAGCCGAATTCGTTGGATACGTCCAAGCCGAATCCATCAAATCCGCTTTGCCCATCACCGTATGCACCCGCACCTCGCCATTGGTGTTGAGATTCGGCGTCCACGAATATTGAATATTGTTCACAAATCTTCATTGCCAACAATGTTCACCAATCGCAA
>CAMOHV010000069.1 GCA_946615275.1 uncultured Verrucomicrobiota bacterium
GAGGGGCGAGAAGCAGCTCGACCTCGTGGTGACGCTCAAGCAGATGAAGGACGTTGACGGCGTCCTGGACCGCGCCGGCGAAGGCCGCCGCTACAGGCGGCTTCTTGGCGTGGACGTCCCGCAGATCGTTATACCGGTCTCCGCGGGGCGCGACCTCGTGAACCTCGTCGAGACGGCCGCTCAGCAGTTCAAGCTGCGCAGCTCCGGCCACGACGCTGAGACAGACCTCGACGTGCGCATCAAGGCGCGCGCCGAGAGGATTTTGCAAGGAGAAGAAAATGGCTGACCAGAAACAAACGCGTGAATTCACGCTTCTGAACAAGTACGGGCTGCACGTGCGCCCCGCCGGGCTCTTCGCGAAGATATCTTCGCGCTACGACGCCGACGTGACCGTTGAGAAGGACGGCAACAGCGTGAGCGGCAAGTCCATCATGGCGCTCATGACGCTCGAGGCCGTCTGCGGCACAAAGCTGCGCGTCACGGCAGAGGGGCCGCAGGCCATCGAGGTGCTGGACGAGCTTGAGGCGCTTGTCCAGCGCAAGTTCGACATCCCAGACGAGCAGTGACCTGCGGAGCATGTCGGAAGCCACCGCCATATCAGAGCTTCAGGAGCCCGCACTGCGGATGGAGACCCTCAAGGGCCTCGCGGTCTCGCGCGGCCTCGCGTCCGGCCCCGCCTTCATCTACGGCGGCGAGCGCGAGATCACCGTTCCCGAGTACCAGATCCCGCAGGGCGGGGAGGCCGCCGAGCTGGCGCGATATGACGCAGCCCGCGCCGAGATACGCCAGCAGCTCGAGAACCTAGTCTCCGAACTCGGAGCGCGCACCGACGCCGAGAGCGCCAAGGTCTTCGCCAACCACCTGATGATCCTCGATGACATCGCGATCGTGGAGGCCATACAGGACGCAGTGCGCAAGGACCGCGTGAACGCGGAGGCCGCCATGCGCCGCGTGGTGGCCGGGTTCCGAGAGACCTTCGCGCGCATGAACGACCCGTACCTCCGCGAGAGGGTGCGCGACATCGACGACGTCGAGCGCCGCGTCCTCGGCGCGCTGCTCGGCAAGTCCGGCGCGCCCGCTCCGCTCGCGCAGATCGACCGTCCGGTGATCCTGGTGGCCGACGACCTGACGCCGTCCGAGACGGCCGCCCTGCCGCGGGATTACGTCATGGGCATCGCGACCAACCGCGGCTCAACGACGAGCCACGTGGCCCTCCTGGCGCGTTCGCTCGGCATCCCCGCCGTGGCGGGCCTGGGGGACGTGACGGCTCGCGCGCGCCAGGGCGATGAAGTGCTCCTCGACGGCACGCTCGGCAACGTCGTAGTGAACCCCGATCCAGCCACTGCCGAGGCGTTCTCCCGCCGCAAGACGGCCGCCGACGCGATACTCGCCGAACTCGGCGCGCCCGCCGAGGGCGCCGTCCCCGACACTCTGGGCGTCTCCATCTGCGCGAACGTCCAGCCCGGCGTCCCGTTCGACGGTCTCGCCGGCTTCGGCGCGCAGGGCATCGGCCTCTACCGCAGCGAATACCTCTGGATCAACGCCGGCGGCGAGCCCACCGAGGACGAGCAGACCGCCGCGTACGTCGAGGCGGTGAAGGCCGTCTCCGCGCTCGGCGAAGGCGCCCGCTGCGTCTTCCGAGTTTTCGACCTCGGCGGCGACAAGTTCGCCCACGGGATCAAGAACGTAGAGACGAACCCGTTCCTCGGCAACCGCTCGCTGCGCTGGCTGCTCTCCCACAGGCAGGTCTTCCGCTCGCAGCTGAGGGCGATGCTCAAGGCGAGCGCGCACGGGCGCGCCGCGATAATGTACCCGATGGTCGCCACGCGCGAGGAGCTGCGCGAGGCGAATGCCGTGCTGCGCGAGGCGATGGAGCAGCTGCGCATGGCCGGCATCCCGTTCGACGCCTCGATACCCAGGGGCGCGATGGTGGAGGTGCCGTCCGCCGCCATCAACGCCCCCGCCCTTGCGCGCGAGGTCGACTTCTTCTCCATAGGCACGAACGACCTAATCCAGTACACAATGGCCGCGGACCGCGGAAACGGCGCAGTCGCCTACCTATACCAGCCGACGAACCCCGCCGTTGTGCGCCTCGTGTATCGCACGGCGCAGGCCGCGCGGAAGGCCGGGATCAAGGTGTCGGTGTGCGGCGAATCGGCCTCCGACCCGGTGCTGGCGTTCCTCTGGGCGGCCCTCGGCGTGGACGAGCTCTCCATGAGCCCCGGCTTCATCCCGCCCGTCGCGAGGCTCCTGAGGGCGCTCACGCCGCAGGACGCCGACGCCCTGGCCGGCAAGGTGCGCGAGCGCCTGGACGACTCCTCGGCGCGCGACATCTACGAGCTATGCCGCGCCTTCATCCTATCGCGCCTCCCCGACAGGGAGTCCTTCGAGGAGCTGCTCGGCAGGCCGGGCGCATGAACGATCTAAAGAAAGCGAAACCACATGTCCATAAAAATCCTAGGAACAGGCAGTTATCTGCCGCCGAACGTCGTGACGAACGACGAGCTGGCGAAGAGCCTCGACACGTCGGACGAATGGATATTCTCCCACACGGGGATCCATTCGCGCCACATCGCGGGCGAGAAAGACTGCACATCCACCATGGCAACCGCCGCCGCGCGCGAGGCGATGTCCGCCGCCGGCGTCGCGCCCGAGGAGATCGGCCTCATAATCGTGGCCACGTCCTCGCCCGACTACAACACGTTCCCCTCCACCGCCTGCCTCGTGCAGGCCGCGCTCGAGTGCCCCGCGACCGGCGCCTACGACCTCCAGGCCGCCTGCGCCGGGTTCGTGTACGCCCTCGACCAGGCGCGCTGCTGGGTGAAGGTGAACCCTTCAAAGAAGGCGCTCGTGATCGGCGCCGAGACGCTCTCGCGCCTCGTCGACTGGCGCGACCGCGCCAGCTGCATCCTCTTCGGCGACGGCGCCGGCGCGGTGGTGATCGGCGAGACGCCCGACTCCGGCCCCGACGCCCACACCGTCCTCTGGGCCGACGGCAAGGGCGCCGGCTTCATCTCCCGCGACGGAGGCGCGCGCCTCCCGCACCAGGCCGGAACGATCCCGATCCCGTTCCTCGTCCTGCAGGGCCACGACGTCTTCGCGTTCGCCGTCCGGTCCCTCGCCAAGGTCACGAACCAGCTCTGCGAGATGCTGGGGACGACGCCCGACAAGCTCGACCGCGTCTTCGCGCATCAGGCCAACGGGCGCATCATCGAGGCCGTCGCGCGCCGCATGAAGCTCCCTCTCGAGAAGTTCTACCTGAACCTAGTCTCCACCGGCAACACCTCCGCCGCGTCGATACCCATCTCGCTCGCCGAGGCGGTGCGCAAGGGCGAGCTCAAGGACGGCATGAACATCGTGCTGTGCGGCTTCGGCGCCGGCCTCACCTACGCCGGCACGTACATGCGCTGGCCGTTCCTGTGAAACCTATCTAAGAAGGACAAACAAAAATGAGCAAGAAAAAAGTCGTAGTAACTGGAATCGGCATGATCTGCGCCTGCGGAAACGGCCGCGAGGCCGCGTGGGAGGCCGTGAAGTCCGGAAAGAGCGGCATCGGCCGCATCACGAAGTTCGACCCGTCGCGCTGCACAAGCCAGGTCGCGGGCGAGGTGAAGGACTTCGACGCATACGTCGAGGCGAACAACCTCATCGACCGCAAGGCCGCCCGGCACATGGCGCTCTTCTCGCGCTATGCAGTGGCCGCCGCCGTCGAGGCGTGGCGCGACGCCGGGTACACCGACGAGAGCAAGCCGGACATGGACCGCGTCGGCACCCTCGTCGGCAACGGCGTGGGCGGCATCGACGTGACCGGGGATGCGTACAAGATCCTCTTCGACCGCGGCCCGGACCGCATCTCCCCGCTCGCCGTCCCCGAGCTCATCTCCAACGAGGCCGCCGGCAACATCTCGATCGCGCTTGGCGCGAAGGGCCCCGCCCAGGTCGTGACCACAGCCTGCGCCTCCTCCGCCGACTCCATCGGCTTCGCGCTCGACATGATCCGCGCCGGCCGCGCGGACGTCGTCGTCGCCGGCGGCACCGAGGCCGCCATCCTCGAGTTCTGCGTCGCGGGCTTCATGAAGATGCGCGCCCTCTCCACCAAGTTCAACGACACCCCCGAGCGCGCATGCCGCCCGTTCAACGTCGACCGCGACGGCTTCGTCATGGGCGAGGGCGCCGCCATGCTCATCCTCGAGAGCGAGGAGCACGCCCGCGCCCGCAACGCCAAGATCTACTGCGAGCTGGCCGGATACGGCGCCACATCCGACGCATACCACATCACCGCCCCCGATCCCTCCGCCGTCGGCGCCGTCAAGGCCATCCGCCTCGCCCTCGCCGACGCCGACGTCTCCGACCTCTCCACCATCGACTACATCAACGCCCACGGCACATCCACGCCCCTCAACGACGTGATGGAGACCACGGCGTTCAAGGAGGTCTTCGGAGAAGGGGCCCGCAACATCAAGATATCCTCCACCAAGTCCATGACCGGACACCTCCTCGGCGGCACCGGCGCCCTCGAGGCCGCGTTCTGCGCCCTCGCGATCCGCGACTCCTTCGTGCCGCCCACGATCAACTACGAGAACCCCGACCCCGCCTGCGACCTCGACTACACGCCCAACACCGGCGTCGCCCACGAAGTCCGCGCGGCCCTCTCCACGTCACTCGGCTTCGGCGGACACAACGCCGCCCTCGTCTTCAAGAAGGTCTGAGCCATGGATCTACCCGTCTTCAAGCAAGAGTTCCACCTGAAGGGAATCGACCTTCTGCCCCACCGCGACCCGTTCCTCTTCGTGGACGAGCTCATCTCCGCGGACGAGACCGGCGCCCTCGGCGTCTACACCTACACCGACCCGTCCACCGCCATCCCCGGCAAGACGGTGAACACCTTCTTCGAAGGCCACTTCCCGTTCTATCCCGTCGTCCCCGGCGTCGTGCTGATCGAGTCGATGGCCCAGGTGGCCGGCTGCGCGCTCGTCGCGCGGAAGGTCCTCCCAGACGACCCGGCGTTCCTGCTCGCGGCCGTGGACAAGGTTCGCTTCCGCCGCCAGGTCCGCCCCGGCGACACGCTCACCACAGTCGTCGCGAACCTCAACAAGGTCATCTCCCGGCTGGGGCTCTTCTCCCTCAAGGGCTACGTCGGCGACGAACTCGCCGCCGAGGCCGAGGTGAAGTGCCTCGTGGCCCCGAAGTCGAAGCTGGGCCTCTGACGCACCCTTTGGCGCGATGGAACTCAACCCCATCATCGCGCGGCTCTTGTCCGCACGCGGCATTTTGCCGGACGCCTACGAGGAGTTCTTCGACCCCTCGCTGAAGCGACTCGCGCAGCCAACGGACATCCCAGGCGTGAACGAGGCCGTCGAGACGATCCTCGCTCATGTCAAGGCCAACCGCGAGATAGTCGTCTTCGGCGACTACGACGCCGACGGCGTCTGCGCGTCCGCCATACTCGTCACGACCCTTCGCCGCCTCGGGGCGACCGTGGACGCCGTCATCCCTCGCCGATTCACGGAGGGATATGGCATGACCGCCTCCTCGATATCCCGCCTCCTCGAAGAGCATCCCCAAGTGGCGCTCGTCATCACGGTCGACAACGGCATCAGCGCCCCAGAGGAAGTCGCCGAGCTCCGTGGGAAGGGGATTGCGGTGGTGGTGACGGACCACCATCTCCCCGGCGAGACGCTGCCTGCCGCCGACGCGCTCGTGAACCCCAAGGTTGCTTCGGCCTGCGGCTGCGACGACCTCTGCGGCGCAGGCGTCGCGTTCTTCCTAGCCTCTGCGCTCGTCGCCCGCGCCACTGCGGACGGCATCTATTCCGGCGAGAAGTTCGGCGGCCCTCTCCTCATCTTGGCCGGCCTCGCCACGGTGGCCGACCTCATGCCGCTCACCTGCCAGAACCGCATCCTCGCGAGCCAGGCCTTGAACAACTTCCGCCGCTTCGCACCCGTGGGCCTCAGGGAGCTTCTCGACCACGCCGCGCGCCGCCCTGTGGAGACGATCACCGCGCGCGACTTCGCATTCCTCCTCGCCCCCAGGATCAACGCCGCAGGCCGCGTGGACGACGCCATCAAGGCATACGACCTCATAATGGCCCCCGACCGCGAGACTGCGCGCAGCCGGGCCGTGTTCGTCGATTCCTTCAACACCGCCCGGAAGGGCGAGGAGACGCGCATGCACGACGAGGCGAAGGAGCAGATACCAAGCCCCGTCCCCGCAGCCGTCGTGGTGGGCAAGGACGACTGGAACTCCGGAGTCGCCGGCATAGTCGCGGCACGCATCATGGAGGAGGTGCGCGTCCCCGTGGCCGTCGTCACCGGCGACCACGGAAGCGCCCGCGCCCCCGACGGCTACAACGTCCGCGACGCGCTCGCCGCCGCCGAAGACACGCTCGAGCGCTACGGCGGACACGCCGCCGCCGGCGGCTTCACCGTCCGCCCCGGCCAGCTCGACGCCTTCCGTGAGAAGTTCACCGCCGCCTGCGCAGCCCA
>CAMOHV010000070.1 GCA_946615275.1 uncultured Verrucomicrobiota bacterium
GGACGGCTGGAACACGTCCACCAACTGGGAGCCGAACGGCGTGCCGGACGCGGGCGACACGGCCGTCTTCAACAACTCCGTGACCATCTCCTCTGCGATTGCGCTTAGCGAGGGCGAGCTCGTCATCTCCGTCCCTTCGTCGGGAAGCACCGCAGTCTACACAGTGACGCTTTCGGGCGTGATATCGGGCGCGGGCGGCATACTGGCGCAGCCCATCCGTAGCGGAACGAAGAACAACACTCTTGCGTTCTCCGGCACGGCAAGCACGTTCACAGGGCGGTTCCGCGTCACAGGCAGCGGGATCACGCAGGTTCAGAAGCTCGCCAACCTTGGCGAGAACAGCTCGATAGGCCGCGGCACGGCTGGAGTGCCGGTGAGCATAGAGGGGGGGACGTTCACCGTGGCCTCCACATGCAGCTCCGACAGGCCGTTCTACTTGCCGTCCAACTACACGCAGCTCAACGCCAACAGCGGCGCGACGGTGACGCTCACGGGAGACCTCACGGGGACGAAGGTGCTTTGCCGGAGTTCGGGCAACTTCGTCTTCAAGGGAGAGCTCTCCGACGCCTTCACGACCGTTTCCCGCACCGACTCCGGCGAGATGCGCCTCGACAACGACCGAAACTCCTTCACGGTGACGCCGTCCGCTAGCGCCGGCACTCTGGGCTTCACGTCGGCGGCGGATTCCGGCGTGCCCTGCGCTCTGGGCGCAGGAAGCAAGGTCTCGATCGGGCAGGGCAACACGACCTGGGCCAAGTTCTCGTACTGCGGCGAGACGGACGCCGCCATGGACCGCACGCTGGAGATCACGTACGCGACGAATTTCACGGAGACGAACTACAAGACCTACTACAAGGGCATAGAAAACCGCACCGCCGGCACCACCTTCACGTTTAACGGCGCGATAGTGAACAAGACGCCGGCCGCGGAATACGCGCTCCTGAGGATCGGCGGAGAGGGGGACGTCCTTTTCAACGTGCCGCTGCCCGCAGGGGTATACGTGACCAAGTACGGATCGGGGACGGCGACGATCGGGTCGGATTCCGCGCAGACGAAGAAGATGATCGTGTCTGATGGGCGGCTGGACGTGGCGGGATCGATCCCGGCGGCTTCCGAAGTGGAGGTGGCGGGAGGGACGTTGGGCGGAACGGGCGTCGTGCACGGCGCCACGGCGATCCTTTCGACGGGCGCGCTTTCGGCAGGCACGGTCGCGGAGTGCGGGACGCTCATATTCGACGCTGCGGAGAATCCGCTGGTGATGGAGAGCGGATCGTCCCTGAACGTCAAGGTGGACGCCGTCAATGGGACGAACGACATGGTTGTGGTGGCCGGCGCGCCGAAGGTCACGGGCGTCGTGACGATTCGGCTTTCGGGCTGCGTGCCCGGCAGAACGTACACGGTCATGAAGTACGATTCGCCGCCGGCGAACATGTTCGCCCTGGGCGACGGAGTCGTCGGCGTCGTGAACGTAGGCGAGACGGAGCTCAAGGTGATGGTCTCAGGCGGGGCGCTCGTGTGGAGCGGCGACGCCGCGAACAACGTATGGGACTTCGCGACAGCCAACTGGAACGGCGATGTCTTCGCCGACGGCAGGGGCGTTTCGTTCACCGACAGCGGCGTGTATTCGGCGCCGATCAGGATCGCCCAGGACGTGGCACCGGCGGGGGTGTCCCTGGACGCGAACAACGGAGAATGCACGTTCGTGGGCGCGAAGATCACGGGCGACGGCGGCTTCACGAAGTCTGGCGCGGGCGGCCTGACTATCGCGAACACGAACGACTACGCCGGCGCGACGGTGCTCCATACGGGTGCGACGACGCTGTCGGGGACGCTCTCGGGGTCTAGCCTTTCCGTGCGCAGCACCGCCAAGTTCCACGAGACGCCCACGGGCGTGATAGCCGGAGACGACATCGACGTCGTGTTCTACACCGACGGCGTGGTTCTCGAGGGAACGAACACGTTTTCGGGCCGGATGAAATACGACTTCACGTCCGACGGCTCCACGGTGGCGCGCCGCGTGAGCCTGATCCATTCAGAATCGCTGGGCAACGCGGAGTCGCTGACCATATGCCCGAACTCTACCGGGAGCGTGGTCCTCCAGCCGTCCAACTCCCTCTCCGTGGCCGGCAAGGCGCTCTACGTGACGCGCGGCGACTCATCCTACAGGATTAGGATATCTGCCGACGGCCTCGCGAACAGGCGCTTCGAATGGGCTGGCGACATCGCGGTCCCGGACGGTTCCGGCGTCGCACCGTGGCTGTACATAGACTTCTCAAAAGGAAGCACGTTCTTCGCCGGCACGCAGAACGAAACGGCGATATCCGGCTTCAGCAGCCTCACGTTCAGGGGCGACGCCTCCATCACCATGAGAGGCCGCGTAGACACGCCCGGAGCCTTCACCTTCAACGACGGCGGCACGCGCATTTTCGCCTCCACGAACAACGTATGCTCCGAATGGGCGATCCAGCAGGGGGTGGTGCGCACCGATGTCGACCACGCCTTCGCCGCGAACGCCGTCCTGAAGATGGGCAAGAGCATCAGCGGCTACCACAACCACGATGTCACGCTCAACCTCAACGGCACCACGCAGCAGGTGGCGCAGCTGCTTGAGGTCAACCTCGACTCTAACGCCTCCGGCACGCGCCGCATCATGAGCGACGCCCCCGCGACGCTCGTCGTGAAGAGCGACGCGCTCGCCAGCTCCTACGGCTCCTGCATGGTCCGGGCCGACGGCAAGGTGCGCGAAGGGCGGATCGACGGCGGCGTGTCGCTCGTGAAGGACGGCTCCGGGCGCTTCGACCTGAACGCCTCCACGAACCTCTTCACCGGCGACGTGACGGTGCTTGGCGGAACGCTTGCCGCGAACGCGCCGTTCTCGCTGGGAACGGGGCGCGGACTTCCGGCGCATCCGGCGAACGGCGAGGGGGACAAGGAGATCGTCGTCTCCGGCGGCGTGCTGGAGCTGAACGCGGCGCAGGAGGGAATCGGCGGGGCGGTCCTTTCGATCGGCGCGAAGGACGGCACGGCGGGCGTGGTTGCGATCGCCGACGGCGTGGTGCAGCGCGTCCGCTGCCTGAAGATCGGCGGCGAGCTGCGCGCGCCCGGCGTGTACGGCGGGGCGGAGAGCGCGGCGCCGCGCAGGCTTGGGTGCTTCGCCGGTAGCGGGCTCCTTGTCGTGGAGAGGGGCGTCTCCGGCGGCGTGGTGATCTTCAGATAGTCCATCGCGGAGCCAAATCCCATGTCGGTTAAGATCATTGCGATGATAATGGCGTCGGCCGCCTGCGCGACGGCCGCCGAGTTCGACGTCAACGGCGGCTTCGCCGGGAACGGCAAGGACGGCCTCCCCAAGGGCTGGAACTTCCACACGTGGGAAGGGTATATGCCCAGGCCGGACGCCTCGGTGGTGGAAGGCGACGCGCCGGGCGTGCGGGCCATGCGCATCGCGAACGTGCGCGGCAAGTACGGCGCGGGGGTGATGTCGGCGGCGAAGCGTCCGGGCGGACGCGGAGACCGCGTCACGGTGGCATTTACGGCACGCGGGAAGGGCAAGGCGTGGGCCACGCTCGTCCGGTGGACCGAGAAGGGCGGCTGGAACCAGACTGAGCAGCGCGCAGCAATCGACCTCACGGACGAATGGACGGCGCACGAGTGCGCATTCACGCTGCACGACGGCTCGAAGGATGAGACCAAGTCCTTCCAGGTTGAGCTGGGCCTGGACAGCGGATCGGAGGCGGAGTTCGTCGACGTGACGGCGGACCATGTCCCGGCCACGCCCGAGGAGCGGGCGGCGGCCGATCCCGCCAGCCGCCGTGATCTGCGGTGGATCGTCGAGCCGGTGCGCGATCTCGTGCAGGACGACTTCGAGGACGCGGGGCGTCCGCGCTCGCCGAAGCCCGAGCTTGTGCAGGACATAATAGCGCCGGGCCTCCTTTCGAAGACCATGCTTGGGGCGTATCGCTCCGAAAAGGAGTTCTCCGTGCCGCTTGATGGGGGGAAGGCTGCGCGCATCCCGGACGGCGCGGGGACGTCCCTCGCGGCGAACGTGAGAGTGTACGACTTCGGGCGAAGCGCGCGCACCGCTGCTGCGGCGTCCGTTGGATTCGCCTTCGAGGGCTCCGCGCGCAGGCTTTGCGCGCGTATTGAGAGCGATCCGGCGCGGGCGGATCTCCTCTGCGACGTGCTCGCCGACGGTGAGTGCGCGGGCCATGTGCGCGTGCCGGTGAAGTCGCTGCCGGCGGACTTCTCGCTGGGCGTCTCGGCCGGAGGCGAATGGATGTTAAGGGTCACGAGCCTCAGCGATTCGAGCGTACGGGAGCGGCGCGGGGCGGCGGCGCCGTTCGCCGCCGGCATCGCGGCGCGCGCCGCGCTCGAGGTCTCGCCGCGCGGGGGACCGGCGGAGATCACCGTCGATTCCCTCGCGCTCGGAGAGGTGAAGAGGCTCCTGAGGGACATGACGCCGCCCATCATCGTCGAGCGCGCGAAGGAGTTCGACCCCGTGAAGGCGGGATGGCCGCTCGTCTTCGCCGACGAGTTCGACGGCGACTCGCTCGACTGGGGCAAGTGGTTCACACCGTGGTACGTCAAGAAGGAGACCGCGCGCCACTTCTCGCTCGACGGCAAGGGGCATCTCGTCCTCAAGGTGGACAAGAGCCCCGAGACCGGCAAGCTCGAGACGAGCAGCATCTGGACCAGGGGCTCGTGGCGCTACGGCTACTTCGAGGCCCGGCTCAGGTACACGCGCAAGCCCGGCTGGTGGAGCGCCTTCTGGCTGTACGGCGTCTCGAACCGCAATCCGTTCTGGGACGGGTTCGAGATCGACATCCAGGAGGACTACTACACTCGCCCCAAGACGAAGGGCGGGCCCGGGCGCAGGACCATCGACCACAACGTGCACGTGAACACCGGCCCGCTCCTCAAGAGCTGGAACTACAACTCCGAGCTGCCCGGCCCGGTGGAGGACTTCTACACGCTCGGCTGCAAGTGGACGCCGTTCGAGATATCCTACTACCACAACGGGAAGCTCATCTCATCCAAGTCGTCGCACAGCCCATACGACTCCGTCACGTTCGACGCCTTCCACCACGTCTACGGCCTCACGCCCCTGCACGCCATCGTCTCCGGCCAGATAATGGGCAGGCAGTGGTTCGCGAGCGACATCGAGGGCGTGGAGTTCCCCGACGAGTACGTCTTGGACCACGTGCGCATCTACAAGTACCCCGAGCCACCGGGCGAGGACCCGGAAGTGGCGTTCGCGAAGGGGCAGGACCGCTCTCTCTTCGCGAAGACGGGCGCGCGGCTGAGGTTCGCGGCGGACGTCAAGGGTGCCGCGAAGACGGGCGCCCCCATCAAGGCCGTGTATCTCTTCGACGAAGGCTACATGATCGACTTCAAGACCGAGCCACCATACGAGTTCGAGGTGCCGTTCACCAAGTCGTTCTACGCCAAGACGCGCTGGGGAAAGGCGGGGCGGTCTGGAGTGCGGCCGGAGTTCGGGTCGTACCCTCACGTGTTCGTCGTGGCGGCGCAGGACGCGAATGGGCGCGTGGGGCGCTCCGACAGGATCGTGAAGATACTGCGCGACGCGGACGGCTTCGAGCCGCACGACAACATCGACCGCACCGTTCCGGGCTTCGTGCCGGCGCACCAGTACGACGACGGCGGGCAGGGCGTCGCCTACCACGACACCACTCCCGGCAACAAGTTCTGGGGGCGCAAGGTGCGTCCGGGCGAGGACGTGGACGCCGGCCCTGACTCGCTCTATTTCACGGACACTGGCGAATGGCTCAACTACACCCTGCGCGTCGAGAAGGGCGGCGCTTACGCGGTGGAGATAAAGACAGGCGGCGGCGCGAACATCCCCGACACGAGGCACATCCCGCTCTACATGGACGGGCGGCTTCTGGGGCGCTTCGAGGTGGACGTCGCGTGCCCGGGCGAAGGGCGAGTGCTCGATGTGCGCCTCCCTGCCGGGCGACATACGTTCACGGTTGTCCTCCATGGCCCCATCGGCTTCAAGGGGCTCGACTTCACCCTGAGCCGCTAGGCCCTGCTGCCCTATTGCCGCCTTTGAGGGTGTATGGCAATCTGACCGTCCTTCTGCACGGCGACCGAGACGATTTCGTAGTGGAATGACATTGGCGCAGAAGGGTGGATTTTGGTATAATCTACATGCCGAGCTTTTTAGGCGAGCAAGGTGGTTTGTGTGGGCACTTGGGCTGCGAGGCCTGGTCCGCGAATCACGCGAAAGAGGGGTTTGCCTATGAATAAGAAAAATGACTTCAAGATGAAGACGAGAAATCTCGCTGTCCGCAGGCTGGTGCTGACCGCGGCGTGTGTCATCGCCGCCGGGCGTTGCGCCTGTGCGCAAGGCGGACTCAAGGCATACTCCATGCTGACGCACGACGGGCGGCGGCTCGTCTCGCGCATGGATGGCACTAACGAGGTGTTCGAGCTCGTGGCCGCGGATTCGCTTC
>CAMOHV010000071.1 GCA_946615275.1 uncultured Verrucomicrobiota bacterium
GCGCAGCCCATCGACGTGAAGGGCAAGGTCATCCAGGTGGTCGGCACCATCATCAAGGCGTCGGTCCCCGGCGTCAAGATCGGGGAGGTGTGCATTCTGAGGAACCCGTGGGAGGAGAACGAGGTGCAGGCGGAGGTGGTCGGCTTCACCAAGGAGGCCGTCCTCCTCACAGCGCTGGGCGCGATGATCGGCATCAGCGCGGAGACCGAGGTGATCCCCACGCGCCGTGTCCAGATGGTGCCGGTCGGGAAGCATCTCCTCGGCCGCGTCCTGGACGGACTGGGCCGGCCGATGGACGCCGACAGGAAGGGCCCTCTCCGTCCGGACGGCTACTACCCCGTCTACGCCGATCCCCCATCTCCGCTTGACCGCACGATAATCTCCAAGCCCATCTCCCTCGGCGTGCGCGCCATCGACGGGCTTCTCACCTGCGGAGAGGGCCAGCGCATGGGCATATTCGCGGCGGCCGGCGGCGGAAAGTCCACGCTCCTCGCGCAGATCATCCGCAACACCGAGGCGGAGGTCACCGTGCTGGCGCTCATCGGCGAGCGCGGACGCGAGGTGCGCGAGTTCATCGAGAAGGACCTCGGGCCGGAGGGCCTCGAGAAGTCCGTCCTCGTGATCTCGACATCGGACCGCTCCGCCATGGAGCGCCTGAAGGCCGCGTACGTCGCCACCGCCATCGCCGAGAGCTTCCGCGACAGGGGCATGAAGGTGCTTCTCCTGATGGACTCCGTGACGCGCTTCGGCCGCGCGCAGCGCGAGATCGGCCTCGCCGCCGGCGAGCCGCCCACGCGCCGCGGCTTCCCCCCGAGCGTCTTCTCCGAGCTGCCGAAGCTGATGGAGCGCGCCGGCAACTCTTCCAAGGGCTCCATCACCGCGCTATACACCGTGCTGGTGGAGGGCGACGACATGACCGAGCCCATCGCCGACGAGACGCGCTCGATCCTCGACGGGCACATCATCCTCTCGCGCAAGCTCGCCCAGATGAACCACTACCCCGCGATCGACATACTCGCCTCCGTCTCCCGGTGCCAGTCCGCCATCATCCCCAAGGACCACAAGGCCGCAGCCGCGAAGCTCAGATCCCTCCTCGCCAAGTACGCCGAGGTGGAGCTGCTGCTCAAGATCGGCGAATACAAGAAGGGCGCCGACCCAGAGACCGACGAGGCGATCGCCAAGAACTCCGCCGTCAACGCCTTCCTCCGTCAGGGCCTCGACGAGAAGCCCGCCTACGACGACACCATCCAAAAGCTCAAACAGGCCGTATCCTGACCCCCAACCCCTAACCACCGACCACTGAAATGTACATCCTCCAGCCACTTCTCCGCATACGCACGATGCGCGAAGACCGCGCCGCGGGCGAGCTTACCGCCGCGAGGCAGGCGCTCGCCGCCGCCGAGGAGGCGCTTGCCGCGCGCAAGAGGGAGCTGGCCGAGTTCGAGTCCACGAAGGAAGAGCGGCGCGACAGGATCTACGCGACGGTGATCGGGCGCGCCGTCAGCCGCGATCAGCTTGACATGGTCACCGAGGGCGTCGCACGCATCGACGAGGAGGGGGCGCTGAAGGCGGACAACGTCGTCCAGGCCGACGCCGAGCGCCAGAAGCGCGAAGCGGGCGTGGAGGCCGCCCGCGTCAACCTCAACGTGGCCACGAAGAACAGGATGAAGATCGACGAGCACCGCGCCGTGTGGCTGGCCGAGGCGATGAAGGCCGAGGAGGGGCGCGCCGAGGGTGAACTTGAGGATTTCACAGTGCGCAAGGAGGAGATATGATGATTGAGACGATAACGCTTGACATAGGAGGCGCCATGCCGACCACATTCAACGTGCCCGATGCGTCCGGTCTCGCGCCGCTCGCCCTGCCGGAGTCGTTTTTCGATGGCGGCAATCCGCCGCCGCATCATCATCCCTCCTTCGACGCCGTGCGGCGGTTCGAGGCGGCCATGGGGGCGCCAGCCGCGGTGGAGGCAAGCGTCGCGCGCGACGTCGCGCAGGCGTTTGACGCGCCGATCAGGCAGGAGGGCGATTCGGCGGCGGGCGCGGGGCGCCCGCCCTGCCAAGCGCCGGTGCTGGAGAGGCCTGCCGTCGAGGCTGATGCCGTCGCCCGTCCGTCGGATGTCGACGGTCGAATGCCGGCTTCCGAATCGCCCACGCCGATGCCCGATAGGGCCGCCGTTCCGGCGGCGGACACGGGGCGCCCGCCCTGCCAAGCGCCGGTGCTGGAGAGGCCTGCCGTCGAGGCTGATGCCGTCGCCCGTCCGTCGGATGTCGACAGTCGAATGCCGGCTTCCGAATCGCCCACGCCGATGCCCAGTAGGGCCGCCGTTCCGGCGGCGGACGCGGGGCGCCCGCCCTGCCAAGCGCCGGTGCTGGAGAGGCCAGCCGTCGAGGCTGATGTCGCCGCCCAGTCGTTGGAGATCATCGCCCGGCCGTCGGATGTCGACAGTCGAATGTCGGCTTCTGAATCGCCCACGCCGATGCCCAGTAGGGCCGCCGTTCCATCGGTGACCGCGGATGTTGAGCCTTCGGTCGCGCAGCCCACCCAGGAGACGATCCCTCTGCAGCAGGACGACAAGACAATAGGACAGCAGGACACTCGGGCAATAGGGCAGCAGGACGACAGGACAATAGGATCGCAGGACACTCGGGCAATAGGGCAGCAGGACACCAAGAAGATAGAACCGCAGGACAACAGGATACAGGGACAACAGGACGGCAAGACAATAGTCCACCAGGCTCCCCAAACGATAGAGCGGCATGACAAACGGAGGATAGGAGAGACTTCCTCCGATTCGCCCCCGCCAATTCTCAATTCTCAATTCCCAATTCCCAATCCCCAAGAGCTGCAGGGCGTCGCGCCCGTGGCAGAGAGCGATGGGGGGCTCTCCGTCTCGGCGGTGTCGGCGCGCACAGAGGCGATCGTCGACGCGGTCAATGAGATCGTGGATGCCGTGGTGGGGCAGATAACCATCACGCCGTCCCTCGTGCGCGGCGAAGGCGAAGTGCGCATGACGCTCAAGCCGACAGTGCTCGACGGATCGGACATCACTCTCACGGCGAAGGACGGCACGCTCACAGTGGCCGTCACGCCCGCCACGCCGTCGGCCGAGCAGGCCATGGCCGCCGCGCTGCCGCGCCTCGAGATCGCCCTCGCAGAACACGCGCCGGCCTTCCGCCACGTGGAGGTCGCGCTGGTCGCGAAGAAAGGAAGGACAGATGAAGTCGCCTGAAATACTTTCGGCGCTCCCTAGATGGAAGTCAGCCGGTTCGAAGAAGCTGCTTGACTCCCCTGCATGGGCGATGCCGTGCAGGCTTGGCGAAGAGCCGTCAACGCTCCGCATCGCCGAAGTTAGGCCCAGCGACACGCTGGACCTCTCGGTGCTCCTCGACGACGAGCGGCATGTGCTGTCGATCGCGGACTCGCCGCGCTTCGCAGACCTCCATGCGTTGTGGCCTTCGCGCGCGGACGTGCCGGAGCAGATAGTCCTCGCGCTTGTAGAGCGCGAATGCGGCATCCTCCTGCAGCTTGTGGAGAACGCGGTGCGCCGGCAGCTGAAGATAGAGGGCCTTGCGGCGGAAGGGTTCGACGGCCCGATGCTGTTCGCGCAGGCGGAGGACGTCGTCTTCGGCATTGCGCGCTCGCACGTCGTGGAGGCCGCGCTCGGCCAGCTGCGCTTCATTGACTGCTCCCATCCGTCCGTCCGCGCGGAGACACTTCCCGCCGAAGTCGAATACGCGGCGTTCGCGCTGCCGGCGGAGGACTCGTCGGCGCTTGCCGTGGGAGACGTGCTGCTCGTCCCGGAGATCGGAGCGCTCCCGCCGCGCATTGTGGCTGGCGGCCGGTTCGCCGTGGACGGCAACGGCGTCTCGCCCTTCGCGGAGGACGGACGCTGCCGCGTGGTCTCCGTCGATCCCCGCACGGTCACGCTTGGCGAGATGTTCGACGCTGCCGAGGGGATCGCGCCAGGCGATTCCGCGGCGGACGCGGGGCCCAAGCCCAGCCTGGACTGCGCTCCGCTCCAGCAGCTCCGCCTCGTCCAGAGCGGCAGGACGATCGCCAGCGGCCGATTCGACCGCCTCGCCGACCAGCCCGCCTTCGTCATAGAATCGCTGACACCCAACCCCTGACCCAAACCACCTATGTTCCAGACAGACCCATTTTCGCTGATAGTCCTCTTCGTGGGACTCTCCCTTTTGCCGTTCGTGGCGATGGTCGCCACCTCGTATCTCAAGATAGTCGTGGTGATGTCGCTGATAAGAAACGCGCTCGGCATACAGTCCATCCCCCCGAATATGGTCATCAACGCGCTTGCGATGATACTCACGTTCTACATCATGGCGCCGGTGGCGAGCGAATCGTGGGGCATCGCCAAGGCGGAATACGCGAAGACGCAGCAGCCAGCGGCCGTGCAGCAGCCCAACCAGCCCAGCCAGCCAGCCGCCCAGCAGCCCGGCTACCTCCCGGCCGTCGACGCCGTAGGGAAGGCCGCCGAGCCGTTCCGCAAGTTCCTCTCCGACCACACCGCCGCGCGCGAGCGGGCGTTCTTCATCAGCACGGCCGAGACCCTCTGGGCAAAGGGCGACAAGCCCGCGGTCATCGACCCCGAGAGCTTCTACATCCTCATCCCGTCGTTCTGCGTCTCGGAGCTCACCAAGGCGTTCCAGATAGGGTTCCTCGTGTATCTGCCGTTCATAGCGATAGACATCATCGTCTCGAACATCCTGCTCGCGATGGGCATGATGATGGTCTCGCCGGTGACGATTTCGCTGCCGTTCAAGCTGCTCCTCTTCGTGATGGTGAACGGCTGGACGCTTCTCATCCAAGGACTTGTGAGGGGGTATCTGCTATGAGCCACGCCCAGATCCTCGACTATGCGAAGATGTGCCTCATCATCGTCCTGAAGCTCTCGCTGATCCCGATCCTCGTCGCGACTGTGATCGGCATACTCGTCTCGCTCCTGCAGGCGCTCACGCAGATCCAGGAGCAGACGCTCGGCTTCGCGGTGAAGCTGATCGCGATCTCGCTCACGCTCCTCGCCTGCGCGTCTTGGCTTGGCTCGTCGCTCCTCCTCTACACGCAAGACATCTTCTCCCACTTCGCGCTGCTGAGGTAGTTAGGTGGTTAGGTAGTTAGGTGGTTAGGTGGTTAGGTAGTTAGGTGGTTAGGTAGTTTGGTGGTTAGGTGAGAGAGGTAGATTATGGCAAGAATTCAAGATTTTGAAGACTTGGAAGTCTGGAAACTGGCCAGAAAATTGACCGTGCAAGTGTATGCGCTTTCGCGGAATGGAGCTTTTGCAAAAGACTATGGATTTTGCAATCAAATTCGTCGTGCTGCCGTTTCGATAGTGTCCAATATCGCCGAAGGGTTTGAAAGACGGTCGAACAGCCAGTTCATCCAATTCCTTGACATAGCAAATGGTTCTGCCGGTGAGGTCCGTGCGCAGTTGTATGTGGCACTCGATCTTGGGTACATTACGCGAGAGCAATTTCAAGCAGTCTTTAAGGACATTACAAGTATAGGCAAGATGTTGACGTCCTTGACAAGACATCTCCGAGTGAATAAACGCGATTAGAAATGATCTAAGATGTCAGGTAATAGATTTCGCGGAATTCCCCACCGCCCCACCACCTCACCACCCCACCACCTAACCACCCAACCACCTAACCACCTAACCACCTAACCACCCAACCACCCAACCATTCCAATGTCCTACATCGAATTCCATAGATGGATCCTTGCGGCGGTCCTCGCGATGGCGAGGGTCGGAGGGGCGTTCGCGATCTGCCCGGCGCTGACTGAGTCCATGATCCCGGGCGCGGCGCGGCGGGTGGTGACGCTCGGCTTCGCGGCGCTGGCGGTCCCGTTCATCCACGCCTCCATGCCTCCGGGCGAGCCCATATGGTGGATGTTCGCCGTCGTCGCGGCGCGGGAGGCTGTCATAGGCTTCTTCATAGGCTTCTTCGCGGCCATTCCGTTCTGGGTGGCGGAGAACGTGGGCAACTTCATAGACAACCAGCGCGGCGCCACGATGGGCGAGGTGTATTCGCCGCTCAACGGCTCGCAGGTCTCCACCACGGGCATATTCTTCACGCAGCTCGTCTCCACGGTGTTCTTCGTGGGCGGCGCGGTGTTCCTCTTCCTGGGCGCCCTCTACAAGAGCTATTCCGTGTGGCCGGTGTTCGTGGAGGGGCTGTCGTTCGCGCCGGACGCCCCGGTGCAGGTCCTTGGCGCTCTCGACGGGATGCTCAAGACGACGGTGGTGATCTCCGCCCCCGTGATAATAGTGATGTTCCTCGCGACGCTTGGCCTGGGCCTCGTGAACCGCACTGCTCCGCAGCTGAACGTGTTCTTCCTCTCCATGCCGGTGAAGTCCGCCCTCGGCGTCGCGATGCTGATAGTGTATCTGCCGTTCATCATGGACATGCTGATGTACACGAACGAAGGCGAGGTCCTCGGACCGGT
>CAMOHV010000072.1 GCA_946615275.1 uncultured Verrucomicrobiota bacterium
GCTTATGCCCGCATCGGCGGAGATCAAGGAGACGCTGGAGCTCATATCTGCGGCCAGGGCCGCCGCCGCGAAGGGCGCGCGTTCAAGACCGTCAACCCAAAAGGAAAAAGAAAAGGAAGAAGGAAAATGAAGAAATTGATGTCCGCGGCCGTCGCCGCGTTCGTGGTTGCATCCGTCGCCGCCGATGCGGAGTCCGCTCTCCGCTCCGCCCTGCCAGACATCTTCAAGCGGAGCGAGGCTCACTACAAGGCCCTCCTCAAGGCGATGGAGGCGCAGAAGGGAGACATGAACCCCAAGCGCTTCGAGGACGGCAAGCTAGTCGTGATTCCCCCCAAGGACTGGTGCAGCGGGTTCTTCCCCGGTTCGCTCTGGTATCTCTACGAATACACGAAGGACGACTTCTGGAAGAAGGCTGCCGTCGACTACACCGAGCGCCTCATCGAGCCGCTCCGCCACGACGCCTCCAACCACGACGTCGGTTTCCGCACCTACTGCTCCGCGGGCAACGCCCTGCGCCTCACCGGCGACAAGCGCTACGCCGACTTCCTCCACGACACAGCCGCCGCCCTGCGCACGCGCTACGACGACAAGATCGGCCTCATCCGCAGCTGGAACTCCCCCAAGGCCAGCGGACACTTCGGCGCGCAGTACATCGTCATCATCGACAACATGATGAACCTCGAGCTGCTCGAATGGGACGCCAAGAACGGCGGCTCCCCCAAGAGCGACGCCATATCCCGCAGCCAGGCGGACATCACCGACCGCCACCACTTCCGCCCCGACGGCTCCGCCTACCACATCCTCGACTACAACGTGGACACGCGCAAGATCCGCGGCATCTTCGCCGGCCAGGGCGCGTGCGTGGAGGGCACCTGGTCCCGCGGCCAGGCCTGGGCCATCTACGGCTACACCGTGATGCACCGCGAGACGCAGAACCCGCGCTACCTCGCGCGCGCGATGTCCGCCGCCGACTACTGGCTCAACGAGCCCAACGTCCCCGCCGACGGCATCCCCTACTGGGACTTCAAGGCCGTCGACATCCCCAACGAGCCGCGCGACGCCTCCGCGGCCGCCGTCGTGGCGAGTGCGCTCCTGGAGCTCTGCAAGTCCGCCCCCGCGCCCAAGTCCGCGACCTACCGCGCCGGGGCCGTCCGCATCCTCGCGTCCCTCGCGTCGCCCGCGTACTTCGCCGCGCAGGGCGAGAACGGCGACTTCCTCCTCATGCACTGCGTCGGCAACAAGCCCGGGCGCATCGCCACTGGCAAGGGCGGCGAGGTGGACGTTCCGCTCAACTACGCGGACTACTACTTCCTCGAGGCACTCCTGCGCCTCAAGAATCTCTAGCCCTCGACCCCTATTTTCCCTTAAATTAGAATTGCCTAACAGGCTCTTCATATGGGATAATACTTGCATCTTTCAAACCCTAAAAGGAGAAAAGAAAAATGGCTCACAAGATTGACCCCGAGAAGTGTGTCGCGTGCGGCAGCTGCAAGGAGCAGTGCCCCGTGGAGGCGATTTCCGAAGGCTCGCCCGCGTTCGTGATCGACGCCGAGAAGTGCGTTGACTGCGGCGCCTGCGCCAGCCAGTGCCCGTGCGAGGCGATCTCCCCGGCATGATCGAGTTCCTCGTCGAGAACCTGCTGCTCCTGCCATTCCTCTTCCCCGCCTATCTGGCGCTCGAGTGGGTGGAGGCGCATGCGGGCGATGCGCTCGAGCGTAAGCTCGGGCGCGTCACCTTTTTCGGTCCGCTCTTCGGGGCCGTGGCGGGAGTGGTGCCGCAGTGCGGGTTCTCCGCCGCTGCGGCGTCGCTCTACGCCGGCGGAGTCGTGACGGCTGGGACGCTCATCGCGGTGTTCCTCTCGACGTCCGACGAGCTCCTGCCGATCCTCTTCGCGGAGCCAGGCGTACCGGGCTCGTTCCTCGTGAAGCTCGTTGCGGTGAAGGTGGCGTTCGCCTGCATCGCCGGGTTCGGTGTGAACGCGGTGATGGCCGCCTTCGGGAAGCGCGGGCCGTCGCCGCATGTGGGCGAGCTCTGTGCCCACAGCAGGTGCAGCTGCGAGAAGCGCAGTGGGATCGTCGTGCCGGCGCTCATCCACACTGCGGAGATATTCGTGTTTCTTCTGGTCATATCCGGCGCGGTGGAGCTGGCGCTTCACTTCTGCGGCGGCGAGGAGGCGCTGGAGGGCTTTGTGTTCAACAAGCCGGTCGTGGGCGAGCTTCTCGCGGGGCTTGTTGGGCTGGTGCCGAACTGCGCGGCGTCGGCGGCGTGCGCGAAGGTGTACGCGGCGGGCGGGATGTCGTCCGGGGCGCTTGTGGCGTCGTCGCTCACCGGGGCGGGCGTGGGGCTTCTTGTCCTCTTCCGCCCCCACCGTCATCTTCTCGGCAATCTCGCGATTCTCGCGGCGGTGTATGCGTTCGGGGTCGTGTTCGGATGCGTTTCGGGCCTGTTCCTCTGACGGGCATTTTTTTTCGTTTGCCCCCTTGCGGCGGAACTCATGGTTTGATAAAATACTCGCTATCCCTTTAAGGGCTATTAGCTCAGTTGGTTAGAGCGCTTCCTTGACATGGAAGAGGTCAGTGGTCCGAATCCACTATAGCCCACCAATCCAGATGCTTGTGTCATAGTCTTTCATGGCGCTCTCGCGCTCGAAGTCGAAGTTATGCCCCTTGCGCCCAAGGCAAGTTGTTTCAGATGGTTGTTTCCAATCATCATAAGGCTCGGCGGTGAATTTCGCAGATTCGTATCTTTTCATCAATTACGCGTCATTTGTCGCGTATCGACGTTCTCTTTTATGCTATAATACCATCCGCGAAAAACGAGGATTGCAATATGAAAGTGCGAAAGATAGATGTCGACAGAGGCGTCGCGTTCGGCGACGGCAGCCTCACGTTCATAGCCGGGCCGTGCGTGATCGAAAGCCGCAGGATGGCGCTTGACCTCGCGGCGCGCCTCGTGGAGGTCGCGAACGACCTCTCCGTGAACTACGTCTTCAAGGCGAGCTTCGACAAGGCGAACCGCACGAGCGTGGATTCGTTCCGCGGGCCCGGCATCGACGAGGGCCTGGACATCCTCGCCGAGATACGCGAGACGTTCGAGGTGCCCGTGCTCACCGACGTCCACGAGCCCTGGCAGTGCGCCCGCGCGGCCGAGGTGTGCGACGTGCTGCAGATCCCCGCGTTCCTCGCGCGCCAGACGGACCTCGTGGTGGCGGCCGGCGAGACGGGCGCCGTTGTGAACGTGAAGAAGGGGCAGTTCATGGCGCCCGAGGACATGGCGAACGTCGTCAAGAAGATCGAATCCACCGGCAACCGCCGCATCGTCCTCTGCGAGCGCGGCGCGAGCTTCGGGTACCGCAACCTCGTGGCGGACATGCGCTCGCTGCCCATCATGCGCTCCCTCGGCTACCCCGTGGTGTTCGACGCCACGCACTCCGTGCAGCGCCCCGGCGGCCTCGGCACCGGATCGGGCGGCGACGGGCGCTTCGCCCCGCTCCTGGCGCGCGCCGCCGTCGCGACGGGCGTGGACGGCGTCTTCATGGAGACGCACGTCACGCCGAAGAAGGCCCTATCCGATGCCGCCAACGCCATCGCCTTCAAGGACGTTAAGGCTCTGTGGAAGACCCTCCTCGCGATCCACGCCGTGGTGAATCCGCGCCGCGCGTGGCGGAGGCCGCGGCCGAAGATCACCGTGGTGGACAAGTGAAGGGGCTGCTGTGGGCGGTCTCTTCAAGCTTGTCTCCAAGTTCAAGCCCACCGGCGACCAGCCGGAGGCCATAGACGCGCTCGTCAAGGGCCTCGAGGGCGGGTCGCAGCGCCTTGTGCTGCAGGGCGTCACCGGCAGCGGCAAGACGTTCACCATGGCGAACCTGATAGCGAGGTGGAACCGCCCCACGCTCGTCCTCTCGCACAACAAGACCCTCGCGGCGCAGCTCTTCGCGGAGCTGAAGGGGTTCTTCCCGGAGAACGCCGTGGAGTACTTCATCTCCTACTACGACTACTACCAGCCGGAGGCGTACATCCCGCAGACGGACACCTACATCGAGAAGGACGCCGCCATCAACGAGGAGATCGAGCGCTACCGCCTCGCCGCCACGAACGCGCTCATAGCGCGGCGCGACGTGGTGGTGGTGGCGTCCGTCTCGTGCATATACGGCCTGGGGGAGTCCACGGAGTACAGGAACCTGGCGGTGGGGTTCAAGGTCGGAGAGGCGATGTCGCGCGGCGAGCTGATAGAGCGCCTAGTGGCGGCGCAGTACGTCCGGAACGACTACGACTACGCTCCGGGGACGTTCCGCGCGCGCGGCGACGTGCTGGACATCTTCCCGGCATACTCGACCGAGGGCGTGCGCGTGGAGTTCTTCGGCGACGAGATAGACTCCATCCGCCAGCTCATCCTGCCCGACTTCCACACTGGCGTCTCCATGCCCGCCTGCGTCGTGACGCCCGCCAAGCAGTTCGTGATGCCCAAGGACAAGATGGAGGCCGCGTACGCGCGCATCGAGGCCGAGCTCAAGGAGCGCCTCGCCTACTTCGAGGGCGCCAAGAAGTACCTCGAGGCGCAGCGCCTCAAGGAGCGCACCGAATACGACATCGAGATGATGCGCGAGCTCGGGTACTGCAACGGCATCGAGAACTACTCGCGCCCTCTCACCGGCCGCGCGCCGGGCGAGCCGCCGGAATGCCTTCTGGACTACTTCCCCGACGACTTCCTCGTTATCGTGGACGAGTCGCACGTGGCCGTCCCCCAGCTGAGGGCCATGTTCAACGGCGACCAGGCGCGCAAGCAGAAGCTGGTGGACTACGGCTTCCGCCTCCCGAGCGCGAAGGACAACCGCCCGCTCAAGTTCGACGAGTTCGAGAGGAAGGTCCACCAGATCGTCTTCACGAGCGCCACGCCTGGCGACTGGGAGTATTCCGTCTCCGACGTCGTGGCCGAGCAGGTGATACGCCCCACGGGGCTTCTGGACCCAGAGATAGAGATACGCCCCCTCAAGGGCCAGATCGACGACCTCATCGCCGAGGTGCGCAAGGTGGCGGAGAAGGGCGACCGCGTCCTCGTGACCACCCTCACCAAGCGCTCCGCCGAGGACCTAACGGCGTATCTGCACGAGGTGGGGCTGCGCGTCGAGTACCTGCACAGCGACATCGACGCCCTCGAGCGCGTCGCCATCCTCGGCCGCCTCCGCAAGGGAGAGTTCGACTGCCTCGTGGGCATCAACCTCCTCCGCGAGGGCCTCGACTTCCCCGAGGTTGCTCTCGTCGCGATCCTGGACGCCGACAAGGAGGGCTTCCTGCGCTCCACCACGTCGCTCGTCCAGACGGCGGGCCGCTGCGCGCGCCACGTGAAGGGCCGCGTCATCCTCTACGCCGACCACCAGACCGACGCCATACGCGACCTCCTTCGCATCACGAAGCGCCACCGCGAGAAGCAGATCGCCTACAACAAGGCGCACCACATCACCCCGAAGAGCGTCAAGCGCGCCATCAACGAATCGGTGTACGTATATTCCGAGACGAAGAGGAAGGGCGCGCCAGGGAAGGTGGCCGCGGCGGAGGTGGACGACGTGCGCGAGACGATCGCCGCCCTGCAGGCCGAGATGCTCGAGGCGGCCGACGCGCTGGAGTTCGAGCGCGCCGCCTATATCCGCGACCAGATAAAGGCGCTCAAAGCGCGTTGACGCCCCGCCGGGCCGTGCCCATATTTCACCGCTTGCTTTTCCCGCGCCTATTTGGTATCATAGGGGCATTGGGATTTACACGCCCGAAAGGAGGAAATGATGAAACTGGCAAAATCTATCGTTTTAGGAGGGGGTGGTAAATTATCCCTTCTGTCCGCCACGGCTCTTCTTTCAGCCGTCGCGAGCGGCGGACTCCTCTACGAGCCGTCGAACTACGCCGCACGTGGCAATCTTCTTCTCCAGCTCGACGGCATCCGCAACGTCGGCATGACGAAAGGCCATGACAACGCGGCGGCGAAATGGGTCGATCTGGCCGCCGGGAACGAGGCGACCTTCGGGAACGTCACCGGCTCGGGCATCACGAGCGAATGGGCGGAAGACGGCTACGTCTTCGGCGGCGGCGAATACGGTATAATGAAGAACACCGTCGATCCCGTCAACTGCTTCACGGTCCAGATCGTCTGCGACATGAAGCCCTCCGAGCAGAAGTCGAAATATCCCTCGCTTTTCGGCGCGGCGGACGACAAGTGCAACTTCTATACCTACGGCACCGGCAACAAGGTCATGTTCAAGACGGCGCTCGGCACCAACGTCGGCTTGGAGAACTGGGGCGGCAAGTATTTGACGGCCATGTACTACGAGGCCGGCAAGACGTCGTTCCAGAGCGCTACGGGCTCCGCCCCCGCGAAGGGCGCCTCGACCTCTTCCGTCTATGCGCAGACGTTTTGCATCGGCAGCGT
>CAMOHV010000073.1 GCA_946615275.1 uncultured Verrucomicrobiota bacterium
TCAATGCAAGTGGGCCGGGTTGCGAGGTCGGAGGGACGAGAGGCAAGATTTGGCTAGGCGGAGAGCGCCGCCGGAGGACTAACTCCGGATTCCCCTTGCGATCTGCAAGTTATATGATATACTTTTACCTGCTTTGGCACCACCCAACCACCCAACCACCTAACCACCCAACCACCCAACCATGATCAACAGACAAGAGTTCCTGGCGGGCTTTGCCGCCTTCGCCGCAATGAGATCGCTGCCGGCCAACGCCGCCACGCTCGAATACTACCGCGCGTACCTGGATTCCATCGCGCATAAGATCAAGACCAACATGGAGAGGAAAGGCGCGGCGGGAGGTTTCTTCTTCTACGCCGATTCGCATGTCCTGCACAACCACGGCCAAAGCGGATTCGTTATCGCAGACCTCGTGTCCCGAACTGGCATACGCCATGTCTTCGGCGGCGGCGACTACTCCGTGATGCACTGCAAGGGCGACTGCAAGGCGGCGATGGACAAGATCTGCTCGCTCCACCGCGAATGCTGGCGAGATCCGGTGGAGGCCGCCGGCGGCCTGTTCCACGCCGCCAAGGGCAACCACGACCTCATTGTGTTCAAAATACCGAACGAGGCAAAAGGCGCAAAGAAGACAGGCTTTGGGTACTCGTCGAAGCATATACGGGACATCCTAATGGACACGGCGGCGGCGCGGCGCGCCACGGCCAACCCAGAAGACGAACACGGCGTCTATTTCTACACCGACGATCCGTCAGCCAAGATCCGCTACATCGTGGCCGACACCTCCGACGGCGTCCGAGAGATCGACTGCGACCCCAAGACACTGTGGCTTGGAATCAAGATGCGCGACGCCCAGCTCGGATGGCTGCGCGACAAGGCGTTCGGAACGATGCCCGACGGCTGGCGCGCCGTTGTGATGCAGCACGTCCCGATCGCCGCCATCACGACCGGACGCGACGAATACATCCAGCGCTTCACGCCGTTCCGCGAGCTCATGGAAGGCGAAGCCGCCCGCGGACGCGTCCTCGCCGATCTGTGCGGACACCACCACTGCGACCGTTTCACGCACTGGAGGGGGCTCCTCCACATAGGCCTCTCCTGCGACTGCCGCTACGGCGACGCCGAACACCTCACCCCGTTCTGCGGGGGCATGCCGCACAAGAGGAAAGGCACCGTCAACGAACAGGCGTTCGACTGCGTCCAGCCATGCGGAGACCTCCTCTTCGCCACGCGAATCGGACAGGGCGTAGACCGTGTCTACCACATAAAGCCCCTGGAGATGAAGACCGGCGACAAGCTGCACCTGGAGGCGAAGGAGCTCTCGGGCCCGCTCACCTGGGCGTTCTTCGACTCCGATGCGTTCACCGAGTTGAAGGGCCGTGGAATGAAGGCCGATGAGAGGTGCGTGTTCACGCGTTCCTACGCCTCCGTCTCGGAGACCGGAGAGGTCTCGGCCCTCAAACCCGGCGATGTGACCGTCTTCGCCATGGACAAAGACTTCAACAAAGAGATATTCGGCGTAAGAATCAGCTGACAGACCATGTGGGGCGAATATGGCCATCGACAAGTTTTGTCGCGCGCCCAGCCGTGTTTTTACGCACAGTGTAAATGCCCTATCCGCTTTCACGGCGCATTGACCTTGGCACGAAGCTTGCTAAACAATGCGGTATGGACTTTACAGAAAAATGGCGGCGCGAACGCGAACGGGCGGCGTTCCTCGCGCTGGACGACGGAACGGTGTTCCACGGCGTCGCATTCGGCGCGCAGAAGGACGCGCTGGGCGAAGTGGTCTTCAACACCGGAATGTCGGGCTACCAGGAGATTCTCACCGACCCCTCCTACGCCGGGCAGTTCGTCACCCTCACCACCGCCGAGGTCGGCAACTACGGCATCAATGGCGCGGACACCGAGAGCCGCGCCCTTTTTCTGTCCGGCCTCGTGATCGGCGATCTTACCGAACCCAGCAACTGGCGCTCGGAGAAGAGCCTCAACGCCTATCTCGCCGAGAACGGCGTGCCCGGCATCTACGGCGTCGACACCCGCGCCCTCACCCTGCACATCCGCGAACACGGCAACCGCAAGGCATTCCTGTGCATTGGCGGGGGGACGCGCGCCCCTACCGAGGAAGAGTCCGTCGCCAAGGCACGGGCATGGGAAGGCCTCGACGGGCAGGACTACGCCGCCAAGGTGACTTGCGATAAAGCCTATGAATTCATGCCAGACGACATTCGCCATCCGACAGCCGACTGCCCGGGTGCCGAAACCCTCCCCCACATCGTCTGCTACGACTTCGGCGTGAAGACAAACATCCTGCGCTCGCTCGCGGCGTGGGCGCGCATCACGGTGGTCCCGGCCAAGACGCCGGCCGAGGATGTGCTCGCCCTCAAGCCCGACGGCGTGTTCCTCTCCAACGGCCCGGCCGACCCCGCCGCCGTCACCTACGCCATCGCGAACATCAGGAAATTGCTGTGGTTCAATTTGAACGAGACGACAATTCGACATGCGACGGCCCCCCAAACTACCGAACCACCAAACCACCAAACCACCAGACCAATCCCAATAATGGGCATCTGCCTGGGGCATCAGCTACTCGCGCTCGCATGCGGCGCGAAGACGGCCCGCCTCAAGTTCGGGCACCACGGATGCAACCACCCCGTCAAGAACCTTGCGACTGGCAAGGTGGAGATCACAAGCCAGAACCACAACTTCGCCGTTGTAGGCGACGTTGACGGCGGTCGCGGGGCGACCGCCCTGCCGGATTGCCTGGAGGTGACGCACGTCAACCTCAACGACGGCACGATCGAGGGCATCCGGCACAAGACGCTTCCCGCGTTCTCGGTGCAGTATCATCCCGAGTCCTGCCCCGGCCCGCACGACTCTAAGTATCTTTTCGAGCAGTTCAAGAAAATGGTTCACGACAATCGAGAGTCGGCATCCGACGACCTCTGTCGTTAGTCCTCTGTCGTCTGTCCTTAATCCGCAGAAATCCATGAAAAAGCAAGTCAAATACGTTTTCATCACGGGCGGAGTGGTGAGCTCCCTCGGCAAGGGGGTGACGAGCGCATCCTTGGCGCTTCTCCTGAAATCCCGCGGCTACAAGGTGTTCATGCAGAAGCTGGATCCGTACCTGAACGTAGATCCAGGCACGATGTCGCCCTACCAGCACGGCGAGGTGTTCGTGACGGACGACGGGGCGGAGACGGACCTCGACCTCGGCCACTACGAGCGCTTCGCGGGCGTCACCTGCACCAAGGCGAGCAACTACACCTCCGGGCGCATCTACTCCGCCGTCCTCGCGCGCGAGCGCGAAGGCGGCTACCTCGGCGGCACCGTGCAGGTGGTCCCGCACATCACCGACGAGATCAAGGCCGCGATCCATTCCGCCGGCGAACACGACTGCGACATCGTCCTCTGCGAGATCGGCGGCGTATCGGGGGACATCGAATCGCTCCCCTTCCTCGAGGCCGCCCGCCAGTTCCGCTTCGAGGAGGGAGCCGAGAACACATGCTTCGTGCATCTCACGCTCGTCCCCTACCTCAAGGCGGCGGGGGAGCTGAAGACCAAGCCCTCGCAGCACTCCGTGGGCCTGCTCCGCAACATCGGCATCATCCCCGACATACTCGTCTGCCGCACCGAGATGCCCATCCCCGAGGAGCACAAGCAGAAGCTCGCGCTCTTCTGCAACGTGAAGCGCGAGTGCGTCATCGAGGAGCAGGACGTCACCGACTCCGTCTATGCCGTCCCCCGCGAACTGCGCAAACAAGGTCTGGACGAACAGGTCCTCAGGCAACTGCATCTCGACATCTGGCCCGTCAAGCACACGGTGTGGGATACGCTCGTCAAAAAGGCCACCCAGCCGAAGAAACATTGCCGTATCGCTCTCGTCGGCAAGTACATCACGATCCGCGACGCCTACAAGTCGATCCACGAAGCCCTCCAGCACGCCGGCATGGCGAACAACTGCAAGGTGGAAGTGGTGCCCATCGAGGCGGAGGAGTGGACGACGTTCGAAGGTCGAACATCCGACAACCGCAAGTCCGGATGTCGGTCGCCGAATGTCGAATGTCCCATTGGAAAATCTTTTGATGGCATACTTGTCCCCGGCGGGTTCGGATCGCGCGGCGTGGAGGGCAAGATCGCGGCGATACGCTACGCCCGCGAGCACAACATCCCCTTCCTCGGCATCTGCCTGGGGATGCAGTGCACCGTGATAGAGTTCGCGCGCGACGTCCTTGGCTGGGCGGACGCCAACTCCACGGAATTCGACGAAAGCACATCGCATCCCGTGATCGACCTCATGGAGGAGCAGCGCGGCGTGACGCAGAAAGGCGGCACGATGCGCCTCGGCGCCTACCCCTGCGAACTGGAAAAAGGCTCTCTGGCCGCCAAGATGTACGGGGAGGCCAAGATATCCGAGCGCCACCGCCACCGCTACGAGCTTGCGTATGAGAGCGAGGCGCGCGAAAGGCTCGAGGCGGCGGGGCTCAAGGTAAGCGGCCTTTCGCCCGACGGCAAGCTCGTGGAGATCGTCGAGCTGCCGCCGCATCCCTATTTCATCGCCTGCCAGTTCCACCCGGAGTTCAAGTCCCGCCCGACCACGCCCCACCCGCTCTTCGTCGGACTCGTAGCGGCGGCGCTGAAAGGAAGGAATTCGAAATGAAGCGCACTGACTTGAAGAAGATTTTGATCATCGGCTCCGGCCCCATCGTGATCGGCCAAGGCTGCGAGTTCGACTACTCTGGCGTTCAGGCTGTAAAGGCTCTTAGGAAGGAAGGATATGAGATCGTCCTCGTGAATTCCAACCCCGCGACCGTGATGACCGATCCAGAGATGGCCGAGGCCACCTACATCGAGCCCCTCACCGTAGAATCCGTTGTCGCCATCATCCGCAAGGAGCGCCCGGACGCACTCTTGCCGACACTCGGCGGACAGACCGCGCTCAACATCGCGACCGGGCTCGCGAAGACCGGCGTCCTCGCGGAGTGCGGCGTGGAGATGATCGGCGCGAACGCCGAGGCCATCGCGCAGGCGGAGGACCGCAACCTCTTCAAGGCGGCGATGTCTGAGCTAGGCCTCGATATGCCGAAATCCGGCAGCGCCCACTCGCTTGACGAGGCGAAGGCGACGGCGGAGAAAATAGGTTCGTGGCCGCTCATCATCCGCCCGGGATTCACCCTCGGCGGCACCGGCGGCGGCATCGCGCACGACGAAGACGAATTCCGGGAAATCGTGGGGCGCGGACTTGAGGCATCGCTCAACCACGAGGTGCTGATAGAGGAATCGCTTATCGGCTGGAAGGAATTCGAGATGGAGGTGATGCGCGACAAGGCGGGGAACGCCGTGATCGTCTGCTCCATCGAGAACATGGACCCGATGGGCGTCCACACGGGCGACTCCATCACCGTCGCGCCGATCCAGACGCTCACCGACCGCGAATACCAGGCCATGCGCGACGATTCAATCCGCGTACTGGAGAAGATCGGCATCGAGACGGGCGGCTCCAACGTGCAATGGGCCGTGAACCCCAAGACAGGCCGCCGGGTGATCATCGAGATGAACCCGCGTGTCTCGCGCTCGTCCGCGCTCGCCTCCAAGGCGACGGGCTTCCCCATCGCGAAAATCGCCGCCCTTCTCGCCGTAGGCTACACGCTCGACGAGCTCACGAACGACATAACGCAGGTGACGCCCGCCTGCTTCGAGCCTGCGCTCGACTATGTTGTCGTGAAGGTCCCGCGCTTCACGTTCGAGAAGTTCCCGGGCGCGGACAAGCGCCTCGGCACTCAGATGAAGTCCGTCGGCGAGGCGATGGCCATCGGCCGCACATTCAAGCAGGCATACCTTAAGGCGGTGCGCTCCCTGGAGGCGCCGCTCGCCGGCCATGACGCCGCCTCCTTCGACCCCTGGTTCAAGGCGCAGCTCGAGGAGATCGAGGCTTTTCGCTCGCATCTTTCGTCGAACGCCGGATGTCTAATGTCGCCTGGCCTTCGGTCGCCGGATGTCGAATGCCGCCTTCTCCAGGACGCCGCCCTTCTCCGCCAGGCGAAGGCCTTTGGATTCAGCGACAAGGAGATCGCCGAGGCAATCGGCTCTGATGAGATTACGGTGCGGACGAAAAGGCTAGTTCTCGGAATCCGCCCCGAATTCGGCGAAGTGGACACCTGCGCCGGCGAGTTCGAGGCCAAGACGCCGTACTACTACAGCTACTATTCGACTTCAGACTTCGGACGTCGGACGACTTCAGACATCGGACTTCAGACTTCAAGTCTGGAGGTCGCGAAAGACCAGAAAGCGACAAAGCCACCGAAGTCTGGAGTCCGAAGTCCGAAGTCCTCCCATCGCAAGATCATGATCCTTGGCGGCGGGCCGAACCGCATCGGGCAGGGCATCGAGTTCGACTGGTGCTGCTGCCACGCGG
>CAMOHV010000074.1 GCA_946615275.1 uncultured Verrucomicrobiota bacterium
CGCATGGGACTCTCCACGCGCTACGGTATCCTCAACGGCTTCTGCGACGACTGCGAGATCGTCTGCATCGCCGAGCCCGATCCCTCGCGCTGGGACAATATCCGTGCGGTCGTGAAGGCGCACCAGCCCGCGGCGGACGTCTCGAAGATCGCGGCTTTCTACGACTACCGCGAGATGCTGGAGAAGTTCGGCGGCTCGCTCGACGCCGTGGCGATCGCCACGCCCAACCACCACCACGCCCCGGCCGCGCTGCTCGCGATGCGGAAGGGTCTGCACGTGTACGTGGAGAAGCCGATGGCGCTCACCGTGGCGGAGGTGAAGCTCATGCGCGCCGCCGCCAAGAAGTACGGCGTGATCGGGCAGGTGGGCAACCACGGACACTCCGAGGAAGGCATGCGCCGTCTCGTGGAGTACATCCGCGCGGGCGCGATCGGGCAGGTGCGCGAGGTGTGGAGCTTCGACGACCGCCTCAACGCGATGCTGGCGCGCCCCCCGAAGGCGACGCCGCCCGCAGGCATGGACTGGGACGCCTGGTGCGGCCCCGCGCCCGTGTGCGACTACTACGCGCCCGACGCGCACCACAACGGGATGCACCCGCACGACTGGCACGACTGGATCGGCTACGGCAACGGGTCGATCGGCAACATGGGCACGCACATCATCGACCCCGTGTTCTGGGCGCTCGCGCTCGACACGGTCCATCCCGAGAGCGTCGAGGCGAAACGCGCGGAGTGGGGCTGCGAGGGCAGCTGGACGTGGTCCACCGAGGTGGAGTGGAAGTACCCTGCGCGCCCCGGCATGGATCCCGTCATGCTCCATTGGTACGACGGCACGAAGCCGGGCATCCCCTACGACAACAAGCACGTCAACAAGATCGGCGTGTGCCTCAAGCGCGAGTTCCAGCACCTGCCGCCGATGGTCGAGGAGATGGAGCGCAAGTACGGACAGAACCTCGGCTGCCTCGGCTCGCTCTTCATCGGCGAAAAGGGCATGATCCGCATCGGGCCGCACGGCGACGGACTCGTGTTCGGCCCGAAGGAGATCTACAAGCACCGCCCGCCGAAGCTCTTCCCGCGCGAGAAGGGGATGACGCACCAGGCGGACTGGATCCGCGCCATCCGCAATCCCTCCCGGAACTGCGGCTGCAATTTCGACTATTCCGCCCCGCTCGCCGAGACGGTCCTGCTCGGCAACGTGGCGCCGCGCGCGGGCGTGGGCAGGAAACTCCTCTGGGACGGCACGCGCATCACGAACGACGAGGCGGCGAACGCCTTCCTCAGGACGACCTACCGCAGTGGATGGGAGCTGAAGGCCTGAGGCCGGATGGGGGACGCCATACGATGTCTGCCGATCTCCAGACGCTCCAGCGGCTCTACGACGCCTACGTGGACACCTTCCGCGCGGGCGGCGAGCTGCCGCCGATGATGCGGCTCAAGCGCGAGCACACCGCGTTCGTTGTGGCGAACGCGCGCGCCATCGCCGCGGGCGAGGGCTTCGACGCGCGCACCGCCCGCGCCGCCGAGGCGGCGGCGCTTCTCCACGACACCGGGCGCTACGAGCAGCTTAGGCGCTACAACACCTTCCGCGACTCCGACTCGGTGGACCACGCCGTCTTCTCGCACGACATCGTGCGGGAGCAGGGCTGGCTGCGGGACTGGCCGGGCGACGAGGCGGAGGCGATCCTCGCCGCCGTCCTCTACCACAACCGGCGCGACCTGCCGGACGGACTGGACCGGTTCACCGCCGACCTCTCGCACACCGTGCGCGACGCCGACAAGCTGGACATCTTCCGCGTCCTGGAGCGCCAGGTGGCGACCACCGACTGGCGGCGCGATTCGACGGCGTTCTGGAACCTGCCCGTCTCCGCGCCGCCGAACCCCGCCGTGGTGGAGGCGATAGTCGCCCGCCGCCCGGTCGACTACCAGAACATAAAGTCGCTCGCGGACTTCGTCCTGATCCAGGTGGGCTGGATGGCCTCGGGCCTGAGATACGCCACAAGCCGCCGCCTCGTGTCCGAGCGCGGGCACCTGGAGTGGCGGCGCGCATTTCTGCATGAACTTACGGACGCCCCCGCCGTGGACGAGCTCTGCGACATGGCTTCCGCAGCTTTAGAGGAGGAGAGAATCCCATGACCGAGATAGCACAGTTCCTGTGGGGCGCGCCGGAGGAGACGCGCGCGCGCCTGAGATCCGACATTCCGCAGTTCCGGCTGGTGAACGAGCAGAGCGGCGGATTCGCGCCGGTGGCGCAGACTTTCGCGGCCGAGAACGTCCGGAACGCGGGACGCGTGCTGGACGCCGACGGGCGCGTGGTTGGCACCACGTGGGAGGACGACGACGCGGAGTACTGCATCCTCGCGGGCGTGCTGCCGGCGGATGTTTCGGCGCCGCGCGGCGAGCAGGCGGCGTCCGTCTTCCTCCAGCTGGAGGCGTTCCTCGCGAAGGCGGGCATGGCGTTCGCGGACGTCGTGCGCACATGGCTCTACATCGACCGCGTGTGCGAGTGGTACGGCGAGTTCAACGCCGCGCGCTCCGCGTTCTTCGAGAGGCGCAACGTGTTCGAGACGTTCCTTCCGGCGTCCACGGGGATCGGCTCGGCGAACCTCGACGGCGCGGCGCTCGTGGCGGGCGCGTACGCGATGCGTCCGAAGAGGGATGGCGTGCGCGCGGAGATCGTGGAGTCCCCGCTGCAGGCGCCGGCGATGGCGTACAAGTCCAGCTTCAGCCGCGCGGCGGAGGTGATCCGCGAGTCGGGGCGCAGGCTCTTCGTGAGCGGCACGGCGTCCATAAAGCCGAACAGCCACGATGTGGCGTACGTGGGGGACATCGCGCGGCAGATCGACTGCACCATGAACGCGGTGAAGGCGATACTCGAGAGCCGCGGCTACGGCTGGGGCGACGTGCCGCGCGCGATCGTCTATCTCAAGGAGCCGGCGTTCCGCGATGCGTGGCGCGCATGGCTCGCGGCGCAGAGCCTGCCGATGGACTTCGCGGCCGAGACCGTATGCGACGTGTGCCGCGACGAATGGCTCTTCGAGATAGAGTGCGACACCGTGCGCGGCGCGCTCTGACAGGGGCGATGGTGCACAGGCGCCGCCAGGAAAGGATTCCGCAATGTCCCGTCCGATTTCAATAGGCGCGTTGGCCGCAGGGCTGCTGCTGTTTGCAGGCGGCTTCTCGGAGATTCAGGGCGCTGTGGTCGTAGAGATGCGTTCTGGCGAGTCGATGGTGCAGCTGCGCGACCGCGTGCGCGCGCTGCCTCCTGACGCCCGCGCCAAGGGCGTGAAGATAGTCGTTCCGCCCGGCAAGTATGTGTTCGGGGAGCCGTTCGTGCTGGACGGACGCGATTCTGGCTCGCCACAGGCTCCAATCGTATGGTGCGCGAAGAACCCTTCGAACAGGCCGCTCTTTGTTTCGGGGGTCGAATTGCCGAAGCGCGCCTTCAAGGTGGTGGACGATCCCGCGCTCGTCGCCAGGCTGGACGAGTCCGCGCGCGGGAAGGTTCTTGAGGCCGATGTCTCCGCGTACGGATTCAAGATGCCGATCGGCACTTCCGTGAACAGTGAGGTGCAGGGGCCGCTGAAGGTGCCCGATGTTTTCATCAACGGCAAGCGTATTGTTCTCGCCAATTATCCAATCGACGGATGGTGCGAGATCGAGAAGATAATCGACAAAGGAAGTGTGACGGGCGATCATAGCATCAAGCGCGCGCGTGAACTCGGACTGCTCGGCCCCGACGAAGTGGTACGCGGAGGGTCTTTCAAGTATCGCGAGGATCGTCCTTCGGCCTGGCAGGAGCCGGTGCTCTTGGAGGGGTTCTGGGCCTTTGACTGGCGGGCTACGATCATCTGGTCGAAGACGATCGACAAGGCGGCGAAGACGATCACGTTGAAGAACCACCATCAGTACGGCGTCAAACTCGGCAATCCGCGTCCGCGTCGCTGGCGCGCGCTCAACGTGTTCGAGGAGTTGAACGCGGCGGGGCGGTACATGATGGATCCTGTGAAACGGCGCCTTTACATCTATCCGCCGGAGGAGGCGTTCGACTCTGTGATCGTCTGTGGCAAAGCGGGTGGAATCGTTCAGTTCAAAGAGGCGCACGACATAGTGTTCTCGGGCATCGACTTCGGCGCGTCCTGGGGGTACGGCGTGGAACTTGTGGGCGCGCGGCGGATCACAGTTGAAAAGGCGAAGTTCCGCGACCAGCGCGATTGGGCCGTGCTAGGCAAGAACGTATGGGATTGCACGCTGAGAACGTGCGACGTGACGCAGGTCGGCAGCGGCTGCTTCTGCATCTGTGGAGGGGACCGGCGGAAACTTGTACCCGGCAACAATCTTGTCGAGGACTGCCTCTTCGAGGACTGGGGGACGTTGAGGTCCAACTGCGGACATGCCATCGAGTTCCACGGCGTGGGCAACAAGGCGCTCCACAACGAGATCAGGAATGCGAACGGCTATGTCGTAAGCTACAAGCAGAACGACGGGGTGTTCGCCTACAATGTGGTTTCCAACACGACGTGGGGCGTCGACGACGCCGGGGCGTTCTACAAGGGGCTCAATCCGTCCATGCGCGGCAACCGGATCGAATACAACTACTGGCGCGACATCGGCAAGCCCGGCGGGCATGGATCTTCCGCGATCTACTTCGACGATGGCGATTCGGGTGACTTTGTCTTCGGCAACATCTTCGAGAATTGCGGTAAGACGCAGAACCACTACTCCAACTTCGCCGCCGTCTTTTCTCATGCGGGCTGCTCTAACATCGTCCGCAACTGCATCTTCATAAGGTGCGCCCGTTCGCTGGGCGGCTCTTCCTGGCCGCAGGAGAAATGGGAGCGGCGCATAAAGGGCCGCGATCCGATAAAGTGGGCCAACTACGACTACAAGTTCCTGGAGGAAGTGGACTATCGTTCGCCCGAATGGCGCTCGCGCTATCCGGAGCTCGAGACCTTCCTCGATCCGTATCCCGCCGAGATCAGGATGAACGCCGCATACGACTGCGTGGCGGTCGATTGCCCCGACCGTCTTGACTTCCCGCAGAAGAACGGCAAGGTATACCACTGCGGCGGCTACGTCAGGGGGCACTGGCACACGAACGACACGTTCGTCGCGATCAAGGGCGATCCGGGCTTCATCGACTATGCGAACCGCGACTACCGTCTCAAACCTGATTCCGAGATATTCCGGCGAGTCCCGGGCTTCAAGCCGATTCCATTCGAGGAAATCGGTCTCATACACCGAAGGTGATGTTTTTCCCGCCGCGGCGCGTCTTTTTTTGGTATAATTTCGCCATGGGCAAATGTCTCAAAGTTTTTCTGGCCGGAGCGTGCTGCCTCATGGGCGGCGCCGGCCTTGGGGCCGAAGACCCGACCTTCGCCTCGCCAGCGGTCACGAACGTGGCCGTGTTCTCGGTGTCCGTGACGAACGCCGTGACGTTCGGCGTGGCCGCGACGAACCTCGCCCCCAACATGGAGTCTCCAGCGGCGTCCAACGCCGTGGCGCTCGCGCAGGCCGTGAAGGCCCTGCCCACGGAGGCAGAGACCAACCTCATAAGGCGCGCCGCGCTAGACGCCGTAGCCAACGCCGTGAAGGCCGTGCGCGACACGGCCGACAAGTCTGCCGCCGCCGAGAGGGCGCGCCGCATCTCCACGCGCACCTTCAAGCTGAACCACGTCGTGGCCGAGGACGTGGCTGAGAGGTTCAACAACACCTGGAGCGGGGACTTCGGCCTCACTTGGAAGCTCGGCAAGATCGCCCAGGCCTTCCCGGAGGCGAACGTCGTGATGGTGACGGCCCCGGGCGCGATCCTCGACGCATGCGAGAAGGTGATCGCCGACGTGGACGTGGAGCCCATGCAGGTGTACATCGAGGCGCGCTTCGTGGAGCTGGGAACCACCGCCATGCACAAGCTCGGCATCGACTGGTCCATGTTCGAGGGCATGAAGGGGACCGCCACCATGGGCGCCGGCGTCAACGGCTACAACGTGGGCAAGGGCGTGGAGGAGTACACGCGGTCGGTCATTGACGCCAACGGCACCACCAGCTACAAGCTCGCCGGCGGCACGACCTCCGGCACCACCAAGGCGTTCAAGGGCGACAGCGACGGCACCATCTCGCATTTCAGCGGCACGCTCGACTTCTCTGAGATGTACCTCGTCCTGAGCGCCCTCGAGCGCGAGAACGACACGCGCATCTTCTCGAACCCCCGCATCATCGTCGCGAGCGGGCGCAAGGCGGTCGTGGACATGACGACCAAGTACCCCAACATAACCGTGGCCGCGAAGCGCACCTCGAACAGCAATTCCGACTCCATCGACCTCGACATGAAGATGGCCGCGATTCCCGGCGAGGACAAGTTCATGTTCGCGAAGGAGGCGTTCTTCAGCTGGGGCATCCAGCT
>CAMOHV010000075.1 GCA_946615275.1 uncultured Verrucomicrobiota bacterium
GCGGCGCGGCGGGCCTCCTCGGCCTGCTGGGCCTCCTGCGCGGCCTGGTCGGCGAAAAGCATCGTGTCGATGCGGATCGTGCGGTTCTTCAGGACCTGCGGATTCAAATCCTCCACCTCGTTAGACGAGATTATCTCCTTCTTGGGCGCTTCGCCGTGGGAGGCATACGTGCTGCCCTCGGCGGAATGCTCCGGCACGATGATTATCGCGCCGCATGTGGGACACTCGGCCTCGTAGCCGACAGTCTCCTCGGGCGCGATCACCTCCTGTCCGCATGTCGGGCAGAAGAAGGAGATGGCCTTGTCGCCCTTGATCTCCGGAGCATCCACGAAACCATCGTCGGCGGGCGACTCTTCGGCAGGCGCTTGCTCGACAGGCGGCTGTTCAGCGGACGGCGTCTCTGCGGCGGGCGGCACCTCTGCAACGGGCTGCTCGACAGTCGGCTCCGCGGCAGTCGGTTCTTTGGTTTGCGGCGGCTCGGCCGTCTGCTGCTCGGCGGGCGATTCCATCGCCTGCGTGAATACCGGCTTCTGGACCGGCGGCTCCTCCTGCACCGGGGCAGGTTCTGCTGCGGGCGCGAGTTCCGTTACTGGTGGTGGTTCTGCAGCAGGCGCAGGTTCCACAACGGGCGCGGGCTCCGCGGCAGGCGCAGGCTCCGTAGCAGGTGCGGGCTCCGCGGCAGGCGCAGGCTCCGTTGCAGCCGGCGGTTCCGCAGCGGGTTCCACAACAGGCGCAGGCTCCGCAGCGGGCGGTGGTTCCGTGGCCACGGTTTCTGCCGCGGCGGCCTCCGCAACGGCTGCCGCCACAACCTCCACCGCCTCCGCCTGCTCAACGGCAGCGCTCTCGGCCGCCGCAAGCGCGGCGTACTCCTCGGGCTTCATCGGCGCCACGCGCGGCACGACGGTCTCCTTCGCGCGCTTGGAGAGCGCCACCCTGAGCGCATCACGCTCGGGCAGCACAAGCATCTCGCCCGTGGCGGGATTGCGGACGTTCCGGGCCTTGCGGCGCACCACATCGAATTTGCACAGCCCGGGCAGAATGAAGAAATTAGCCTTAGCCTCCCTGTAGGCGATCTCGATTATTGCCTCCAGCGCCGCCCGCGCCTGGTTCTGCGTGATGCCGGAGCGGAACGCCAGCTCCTTTATGAGGCGGCTCTTCGTGTAAACTCTCTTCTTTGGACTTCCCGGATTTTCCATTTCAATTCCTCCAGCGTCTTTATAGCAACTTCCATGCCAATCCCCGCCCCCAGTTCCTTTCTTTCCCTATTCTCATCCTCTTGTTGCCCGCTTCTCCTATTGCCCTCTTCCTCTTGTCCTATCCTCCTCTTGTCCTAATTCTCCTCTCCCGTCGTCCTTTGGCATGTTTCTTGCAATACAATCAAGTCACTAAAGAGGTAGTTTCAGAATGAAGTTCTGGTTCGGAAAGAAAGAAGAAGAGGAGAAGGCACCCGCGAAGCCGTCCGCCGAGGCCCCCAAGCCGGCAACCGCGCCGGCGCCCCAACGCCCCATCACGGTGAAGCCCGCGACCGGCACGCCGCCGCCCCCCGCGGCGGAGCCGGAGCGCCCCGCCGCGCGCGCCGCCACGCCCTCCCCCAACGAGCGCAAGGCATTGTACTATCAGATGATGAACGCGCTCTACGACGCGGTCCTGGTGGTGGACGACAACGGGCACATCGTCGACTGCAACAACCGCGTAGAGTCCGTTTTGGACTACACTCGCGACGATCTGTGGGACGCCTCCATCACCACGGTCATACCCGCCATCACGCCCCAGATATTCCACCAGATGAAAGATGGCCTCCACGGCCAGCATCGCGTCCTCGTCAACGCCAGCTGCAAACGCAAGGACAGCTCCACCTTCCATGGTGAAATCGGCGTCGGCCTCATGGAGCTGATCGGCGAGAATCTGGTGCTCACCATTCGCAATATTGAGAAACGCAAAAAGCCCCCAGAACCACGAAAACCAGCCATGATTGCAAAAACACGCCCTGAAAAGCCTCAGAGTTCAAACAATGGCTGATTTTCGCAAAAACGCAAACGAAACGCCCTCCGACGCCCCGCGCCGGCAGAGCGCTTTTTCGCGTGCAATCCATTCGATCCGCACGCGCTACGCCTTCGCCACGGCGATGTTTCTGCTCGCGATTCTAGGCATTTTCTACATTGGCGGACGCATCACGCTCGTGCATCTTCTCCGCGACGCCGAGAAGCAAGTGAAGGAGATCGGCGACGACATCGGCAGGCTCGCCTACCGCAACGCGGCGCACGTCCGGGAATTCGTCACGAAGAAGGCCGCCGGCATATCGGCGTCTCTGGACAAGGGCCTGGACAGCCCGCTCGAATCGTTCCTCGGCAGCAAGGGCGAACATGAGATATCGCTGGCTATGTATCTGACCGACGACGGCACCCTGCGTGAAGGAGTCGTGCCAGGCCCCGGCGGAAAGGCGGTCAAGATCACGAGCAAGGACTTCAAGCCCTACGCCAAGGCGTTCCACGACTGGGCGGCGACGCTGGCCTCCGGCGTACCGCCCCCATCCACGGGGCTCGTGCGCATCAGGGGGAACACGCACTACGTCTCGCTCGCGCACATCGCAAGCGGCGGCTATCTGGCGCTCGGCGCGCCCTTCAACACCGGCATATTCTCCTCGAAGATGGACGGGAACTTCGCCGGCGCCACGGTGCGCGTCACAAACCGACGGGCCGATATCGCGGTGAGCATCTCCGCGCCATCGTCCTCGGCCGCGCAGAAGCGGATGTCGTTCGGAATCGTCCCCATGCTCTCCGAGGCCGTAGACTTCTACTCCGGCGGATTCTGGAAGCTCGGCACGAACCCTTTCGAGGCCGTATTCACCATCCGCGACATCGCCGGCAACGCCGTCTCCATGATCGCCGTCTCGCTCCCGCGAACCTTCTCCAAGATCACCACGCTCGCGCTCGGCCGCCTCACGTTCTTCATCGCCATGATCGGCATACTCCTCATCCTGCCGATCTTCTGGCTCCAGAACCACATGCTCCTCAACCCGCTCTCGAAGATGATAGAGCGCATCCGCGAGATAGGCGAGCACCACGACGACACCAACTGTCCGCAGCTCGAATGGAGCGGCAAGGACGAGTTCGCCCTCCTCGCGACGTCGGTGAACCGCATGCTCGAGACGCTCTCGCGCCGTACCATCGCCATCGCCGAGAGCGAATCGCGCCAGCGCGCCCTTCTCGCCGCCGCCCCCGACGGCTTCGCCGTATTCGACCGGTCCCACCGCCTCGTGACCGTGATAAAGCACCCCGACGGCGTAGAGCCCTTCCCCGGCCTTGTCGAGCGCGAGCCGCCTTCCCCGGAAGTCTGGGGCGAATCCGGCACTCACGCCTTCAACGCCGCCGTCGACGCCTCCTTCGAAGGCGACCGCGAGAAATCCCGCGCGCACCTCGCCACGAAGACAGCCTCCGGCGCGACCCGCGACGTCGAGTTCCGCTTCTCGCGCATGGACGACCACTTCACCCTGGCGCTCATGCGCGACATCACAAGCGACTACGCCGAGCACCGCCGCCTCATCTCCACCGAGCAGCGCCGCGGACACGCCAGCAAGCAGGAGTCAATGGCCCTGCTGGCCGCCGGCATCGCGCACGACGTCAACAACATCCTCTCCATCGTCCTCAACACCGCCGAGATAACGTGGATGGACGAGACCGACAACGAGGTCCGCGCCGCCGTCGACACCATCCGCGACGCCGTCCGCCGCGGCTCCGGCATGATGCGCGAGCTGATGGCCTTCGCCGGCGAGACGAAGATATCCCTCAAGCAGATGGATCCGGCGGACATCGTGCGCGAGGCCCAGCGCCTCGCCGCGCGTGCCACAACCCCCAATGTATCCGTCACCTACGACCTCCCCTCAGGGCTCCCGCCGGTGGACGTCGACCCCGACCAGATGTGGAAGGTGTTCTTCAACCTCATAAAGAACGCCTCCGAGGCCATGAAGACGCGCCCCGGCGCGATAGAAGTGTCCGCCCGCGCATGCAACCTCACGCAGTCCGCCGCAGAAGCTTTCATGTGCTCCAGCCCCCTGAAGCCGGGCCCAGGCGTCCTCTTCCGCATCTCCGACAACGGCCCCGGCATCAACCCGCTTCTCGTGAAGCGCATCTTCGACCCGTACATCTCCTCCAAGGGCTCCGGACACGGCCTCGGCCTCGCCATAGTGTACGCCACCGTCGACGCCCATGGCGGCGGCATCCGCGTCATCTCCGCCCTGGAGCGCGGCACCACCTTCGAGATATTCCTCCCCGCCGCCTCCACGCTCGCGCCCCAGGAGGCCCCCAAGGCCGCCGACTCCGACTCCGCCCTGGGCGACATACTCCTCGTGGACGACGACGACAGCATCCTGCGCACAACTTCGATACTGCTCCGCACCATGAAGGCGACCGTCCACACCGCCAAGGACCGCCACGCCGCCCTTCTGCAGTTCCGCGCGCTGGCCCCGCGCCTCAAGGCCGTGATACTCGACGCGCACATCGGCCCGCTCTCGACGGTCCGTCTTCTGCGCATCTTCCGCCTCGTGGCGCCGAACATCCCGGTCGTCATCACATCGGGCTCCTCCCCGGAGGCGATCGAGGAGCTCTTCTCGGAGCAGCCCTACAACGCATTCCTCGCGAAGCCCTACACGCTCGCCGAGCTCAAATCCGCCATCGCGAGCGCGATGCGCGGCTAATCCTTCAGGAGCGCGCCCAGGTTGTAGTTCTGCGGCGGCTGGGGCCTGCCGAGGCCCACGCCCTTCGTCATCAGGGCCTTGAGCGCGTCGAGGTGCCTCTCGTAGACTCCGCGCGGGCGGCACGAGTTGTCCTTGCACACCTTCGCCGCCATCCCCACGACCTCGCCCATCATGCCCGTGGTGCGCATCACACGCACCGTTCCAAGCGCGACGTGCGTCACGGAGATGTTGCGCCCGGCCATGAAGAGGTTCGGGACGTTGCGGGAATAGAGGCAGCGATACGGCACGGGATAGGCGCGGTGCCTGTTGTGCGTGCAGATGGAGCGGAAAGGCTCGCCGCCGTAGTGCTTCGTGTTCTTCGGCATGGGGTAGTGGAGGTCGATGGCCCATGTGGTGGCGAACGAGGCGTCTGGGTAGGGGCGGAACTCGAAGACGTCCTGCTGCGTGAGGATGTGGTCGCCCAAGAGTCGGCGGCTCTCGCGCTTGCCCGCGACGTAGGCCACCCAGTCGAATTCGCGGTCGGCATACTCGGCCTTGCGCGCGGACTTGTTCTTGAGGAACGACCAGTTGGAGTAGACCACCAGCATTCCGTAGTCGCGGATGCGCTCGAACTCGGCCACCTGGTCGCGCATCATCCCGGTCTCCCAGTCCCAGTCGCCGCGCAGGTTGTACTCGCAGTTCTGCTCGTTGAACTCGATCATCCATGGCTCGGACGGGAATGTGGTCGGCGCGGACGCCTTCCTCGTGTACCACTGCACAGAGGCCCCCATAGTCATCTTGTCTGCGGAATCGGGCGCCATCTCCTCGCCCGTCTCGGCCTTCGACTCGCGGCCCATGCGGAAGTCGGCGCCAGCGAGCGCGCCCACGCAGGCGTCGCCCGTGCAGTCGGCGAAGAGCGGGGCCGTGAAGCGCGTGCGCGCGCCGTCTACGACGCCGCGCCCGACGACGCTCTTGATGGCGTCGCCGCTCTTCTCCACCTCAACCACGCGGGTGTTCAGGAAGAGCATGATGTTCTTCTCGGCGGCCACGGCGTCGAGCTTGCGTCTGTCCTCGTAGTTCGCGGCTGGGCGGGCGTTGCCGCCCTTGGCGGGGCCGATCTCGGCCACGACGTCGCCGAGGCGCGGATACGGCCCCAGGTTCATGAACCCGCCCAGGTGCACGCGCACCTCGCTGGAGTTCGCGCCGCCGAGCATCGGGCGGTCCTGGACGAGCGCCACCTTGAGGCCGAGGCGCGCGGCGGATATCGCGGCACATGTCCCCGCGATGCCACCTCCGCACACCACAAGGTCCGCCTTCACCTCGCGGGAGACGGCCGGGGCCGGCGGACGCGGCGGAGGCGTCTTCTCCGTGGTGATGCACACCGCGTCGCAACGTCCGTCGAAGCCCGTCAGGTCGTGGAGCGCGAGCGTCGTCTCGCCGCGCGCGAGCGTCACGCGCCCCGCCTCCTGCCATTTCCACTCGCCGGACCCTGCGCCAAGCGTGCCCTTGAGCTCCGTCCCGCCCACCACTATCTTGAAGGTCCCGGCGGCGTGGCTGCTCCACGGCGCGGTCCAGTTGCGCGTCCGCGCCCACACCCTGTACGTGCGCGCGGCGGGGCAGTTGAAGGTGGTGGTGGCGTCCTTCACCGGCTTCCCCATTCCATGGGCAAGAAGGAAGCTGGAGCCCATCTGGTCGATGAAGAGCGAATCGACGACCCAGCCGCCGCG
>CAMOHV010000076.1 GCA_946615275.1 uncultured Verrucomicrobiota bacterium
GGCGGGGATCGTGAGCTCCCGCGCGTCCGCAGTGCGCCGCCTCCCCTTCTCGTCCTTGCCGCGCAGCTTCGCAGTAACCTTGGCGATCCCCAGCGCCGCCCCGGCCGGGAACGCCGGCGCCTTCGCCTTGGCCTCCCTGGGCGCGAACGCGAACGGACGGCTCTCCGCCGCCGGAAGCGGCATCACGAGGTCGTCGCATATCGCCGCCCCCGTTATGAACTCGCGCCGCGAGACGACCATCCGGTCCGCATACACTCTGACGAACTGGCCCTGGCGGCAGTCCATGCGCTCCGGAATGGCCATAGCCTTCAGCGCATTGACCGCATCGAGGTCCTTGCTCCTGGGCGTCTTGCCGTTCTCGGCCCCGCAAGGCGCCGCCACCAGCCCGGGAATTGCGAGCCCCACATTGCGCAGCGAGGCGCATCCTATGGACGTGAACGCCCCCTGCCACACGGAGCGCTCGTCGGTCAGCGACGTGTGCGAATGCCCTGAGAACGCCACCGCGTTGGGATGGGCCGAGAGTACGGCGCTGGACACGCCGTCGTCCTGCCCCCACACCTTCATGCCGTGCACCGTGGCGCGCGGATGGGGATGCTGCACGTGGAAGAACGGCTTCGCCGGGTCGAACGGCGTCTTTCGCGCGGCGTAGAACTCCTTGAGGCCCTTTGTGAACTTCTCGCACTTGCCGTTGCATCCGCCGTTCGTCCAGTGCGCGCCGATGAATGGATAGCCCTTCACTGTCTTCTCGAAGAACGGCGTCCACTCCTCGTGGAATATCTCGTCCCACCATCTGCGCGGATCGCGCACGAGCAGATTCGCGTTGCGCGCGGCCTCGTCCTTGTAGACCTCCTTGGCGCGGCCGGGGCTGGACCAGTCGTGGTTGCCGAACACGAAAACGCGCTCTACATGCCGCCCGTCCGGCGCCTTGTCGTTGGGGAACACCTTGAACCAGGCGTCCGCAAGCGCCTTGAGCTCGCCGACGAGGCCGCTGTGCGCCATGTCGCCCGCGATCACCACTGCGTCGGCGCCGCGGTCGCGGAACCAGGCGAAGGCCGCCTCCAGGGTCTTGGTGTCGTATGCGCCCCTGAGGCGCTCGCCGCCGGGGGCCAGGCACACGTGGACGTCGGAGAGGACTCCGAACGAAAGCGCCGGGGCTCCGCCCGCGAAGGCGTCGGGCGGCGCCGAGAAAATGCGGCGGGGGCCAAGCGCGAACGCGCCCGCAAGCCCGCCTATGAAGAATCTTCTTGTGGTCATTGGTCTGTTCATTTTGCTCCTCGTTTCTGTTTCTGGCCGCTTGTTCACCGCTTGTCGTCCGGCGGATCTCTCCGATGCGAGTACACCGCCGAGGGGCCGTGGATCTCCGCGGACTTCATCCATGCGATGTAGGTCTGCGTGGCGTGCATGCACGAAAGCCGCCAGGGGAGGTCGAACATGCCGGGCTGGCGCGAGAAGTCGCGTCCGTCGGGATTGTAGAACATGGGCCTGGGGTTGCCCTCGCTGACGGTGGAGTATGTCTGCGAGAGCTTCCCCACGTCGCCGCCAAGGGATATGTCGCGCTCGCGGGCCGCGGCGTCGTCCATGCAGCGGTAGAGAAGCATCTCGAGTATGGAATGGACGCTCGTGGAGTTGCCGTCGGCGCGCTGCTCGGGCGTGAGGCGGTAGAGGTCCGGCACGGACGGAGCTACGGCGCCGAGGACGGACGGCAGAAACATAGTGGAGTTCGTCCCAAGGGGCGTGTGCCAGTATTCGTATCCGGTCATGGCCTTGAACTCGTCCTTCATCGTGACGTACGCCGGATCGGTCCACGACCCGGTGAACGGGAGGTCGTCGAAGCTGCGCAGCACGAAGTCGCGGCCGTATCGGCGTGAGCGCCAGATGGCGAGCGGCACGCGCGGGACCATGTCCTCGGGGTTGACGATGTTGAAGATGTTGTCGTAGACCCGCGCCTCGCACGGCACGTCCGCCCGCAGCGTCACGTTCGGCGGAGCGAATGCGTAGACGAACACGTTGCGCCTGTCCACGGCGGCGAAGGGCGAGCCGGCGGACGGCTTGTCCAGGGCGGCGCCGATGAGGTTCGCCACGGCCGCGCCGCGGCTGTGCCCCGCCACCACGACCTTCGCCGTGGCGAGGTCCACTCCGTTCGAGGCCAGATGGCCGGCCAAGGCGGCCATCACGCATTCCGCCGCCCTCGAGAAGCCTTCGTGGAGGGGCGGGACGTCCTCCGGCGCGGGATCGGCCGCGCGCGCCCAGGAATTGCATGCGTTCATGTTCGAGAGCCATTCCGCCCGCCCGAACGTGCCGCGCACCACGATGAACACCACGTCGCGCAGCGCGCCGCCCACGACGGCCCTCTTCACCGCGATCGTGAATCCCGTCTGGTCGCGCCCCCACGCCGCGTCGCGGTAGTCAAGGTCCCGCCCGTAGCGGCGCAGCATCAGCCCTTCGTTGAAGCCAAGGTCCCTGAGCGTCTCCACGTCCATGCCGAGCCTGTAGCCGTATACTGACGCGGCCAGGGCGGAAAACGGCCCCGCGAGGCGCTGATGGTACGCGTCCGGGTCGGACGCAAGCCACTCGTCGCTCCAGGCGAAGACCGCGCTGTTCTCCACGGAATAGTCGTGGATGAACGGAAAACGGAACGTGTGGGCCACTCCGGGCCCCGCGCTGCGCGACGCGCACCCCGCCGCGAAGGCCAGGGCCAGGACGGCGCAACATCCGGCCGCCGCGGCAGATGCCCGCGCATGGCCGCGGCCGGAGCGGACGGCGGAATCGAATATTGCTGGAGGTTCGGTTTCCATGGGCACAGTATACCAAACCTGCCCCTCCCGCGCAATGTCCCTGCCGGCAGAGGAGGCCTCAGCGCATCAAGATCCACATCCCCGCAAGGCCCACGCGCACAGCGTTGGCCGACACGCTCAATGCGTTGGAGCCCACGAGCGCGCTCGTCGGCGCGCCGGATATCGACGCCGCATGCACTATCGCGACGCCGGGCCTCTCCTTCGCGTCGGCGTTGTCCACGGTGATCTCCACTCCGTCAAGGTCCAGCGCCCCTCCCATGACAAGGCACCCGCACTTGCCGTCGTCGCCGAAGGCATACGAGAGCTTCCGCGCGGAGAGAGTCGCGTCCCTGAACTCCATCACGCCGCCGCGATGGCCCGGCCACACGGCCCCCGTCACGACGAGCGCGCCGTTGGAGACCACGCCCGAGCCGACGAGGTTGGAGACCGTGTGCGTCCTTCCGCAGAGATCGAGAACTCCGCCGGCGAGCTGGAGCGTCGTCGTCTCCGGAAGCGAGAACTCTCCAGACGCCGCGAGCGTGCCGTTCGAGACGCACGTGGCGCAGACCCATGCGTTCGAGCCCGTGAGCGTGAGCGTGCCCTCGCCCGCCTTGGTGAACGCGGGAAGCGCGGCGAGATCGTCGCCGGACGCCGACTCGATCCCGTCTAGCGGCCGCGGCTGCTCCGCCCGCGCGTCGAAGTCCTGCGCGATCGTCACATCCTGCCCGGCGGTGTCGATCGTCATGCCGTTCACGCCCACGCTCGCGTTGCGGAAGTTCGAGACGAAGTCCGCCGCCGCGTTCGTCTGCGCGATCAGCGTCGCGCCGTCCATGACGAGAGTGGTGGTGTAAACGGCAGGGTCGGCCTTGGCCCGAAGCCACCGCGCGCGAACGATTCCGTCCTTGTACAGCCCGACCGTGCTGGTGCGCGCCGTCGAGCCTGGACTGTATGAAGCCGTTATCCCGCCTTCTACGTACACGAGGCCGTTGTTCGTCACCGTCATTATGCCGAATCCGTAATGGCCAATGCGAAGTTCCGCGTCGTTGTTGGCGCGCAGCACAGAGAAAGAGCCTCCGTACACCTGCAAATAGCCGTAGTTTCCGTTCGCGTTCGACGTGTTGCCGCTCGACCCGCCGGTCAAGCTCCCGAACATTGGATATCGCGCCCGCACTATGGCCTCTCCGCCTTCATAGACCCGGAAATATCCCTTTGGATAGGCTGAGGACGAGCCGTTGCCCAGCGAGAATGCGTTGTTGGCGGTCGAGGACGCCTCGAACCTTCCGCCGTGCAGTTCATACACGCAGCTCGGTGAATATCCGGGGCCGAATTCAACATCTCCCGTGAACTTGACGCTTCCTCCGTACTGGCAGCACGTTCCCCTGTTCAGAGCCAAAGCCCCGAATGAAACGTTTGCATTGTTTGTGATCACAACCGTACCGGCCGTACCGGAGCCGTTATTGTTGCCGATGCGAAGCGCCCCCGACGACGTCAGCGTGGAACCGTCAACGAGCAGCGTGCCGGCGCTGGATCCGCCGCTCCTGATGTCGTCTGAAGCGAAGACTGCGCCGCAGCACAACTCCAGCGTTCCGCCGGAGTTGATCGTGGCGCCGCCGTTCGCCGTGACGGCAGCGTTGGAGAATACCGTTTCGGAGGCGATTGCAGATGCGCCGGCTATGGTGGAGACGGACTGGCTACCGGCGCCCTCCGGCGTGGCCACGACCAGTCTCCCGTCGCGCACCGCCAACGTCTCGAACGCATTGTTCCCTTCTAGGGCAAGCGTCCCGGCGCCGGTCTTCACCAGTTTCACGCCCGTGACGCCCCCCTTCACCAGGGCCGTCGCGCCGTCCACGACATTCGTCAAAGTCGGCGTGGAGCCGTCGCCCTCTATGCCGTTCTTGAACGTGAGCGCGTCGGTCGCGTATGCGTCGTTCAGCAGGAGCGGCACATCGAATAGCGGATCCGAGGACGGGCCCACCGCAAGCGGCAATGCAGAGTTTCCTCCAAGAGTGACTTCGAGCGGATGTCCGTATGCCGAGAAACCCGCGCCCGTTCCGCCTTCCGCAAGCGGCACGACGGAGATCTGCCCGCCACCCGAGCCGAATGAACCGGTGAACGTGCCTGCGGTGACCGAGCAGTACGTGCCGCCCTTGAGGACGAGATTGTCTGTCGCCGCAAGTCCCTGCCCGAAGTCCGCGACTAGCGTCCCTTCGTAGACGGTGAAGAGCCCGCCCCAGTTGTTGGCGCCAGTGAGCGTAAGCGGCGCGGCGCCGCTCTTTGAGCCGCCGGATGAAAACGAGAGCGACAACGGCTCGACGTATGGCGTGTCCGTCACGTAGTCGGATATGGTCTGCGTCCATGCGGAAGACTGCGCCACGGTCGCATCGCCGTCGGCCACGAAGTATGTCGTGTTGGTGCCGAAGGCCGTGAGCGCGGTCGAACCTGCCGATTCGTAGAACTTGTCTTCGCAGGCATCCCACATTCCTGCGACTACGCCCTTCACCGCCGGGCGGAAGTCTCGCACGCGCACGCCGTCGTTCGTGATGACGCAGGAATATATGGTGGCAAGAGCCTGGGTGCTGAAAGACGACGATTTCGCACGCGCCCAGAGCACCATCGTATTCGTCGCAGTCGCAGTGTGTTTTGCAGTGGTAGTTTTCGAGCAGGACTCGCCTGTGGACTTCTCCACTACCCTGCCCTCTGCCGGTGATGCCGTGCCGTCGAGTGTAACCACGACGCGCTCCTTAGACACGACCATCGCAGAAGGCATGTTCCAGTCCCCAGTCCCATTGTTGCAGGAGAAAGCCCAATGCCCGCCGCTGTTGGCTGTTCCGTTTATGTATGCGGAGAACGACAGCCCGACGTCGACGCCGAAGATGGACTGCTGCCCCTTCGTGCTGTTCATCTGGCAATCTACCACGCAGACCGTCTTGTCCCCGACGGGCTTGAAGCCGGTGTCGAGATAGCACTTAGCCGCGGTGCCCCCTGCCGATCCATTGCTTCTGACGCCTTCCACGAGATAGTCGTAGTCCACCGCGGACGTGGCGAGGAACGCGCGGCAGGCGTACTGCGCCGTCACCGCTGCGGCGGCGGGCAGTTCGATCGTCGCCTCGGTGGCGTCGTCGGCCACGCGGCCCGTGCGCAGGACGTGCGGCCAGGCGGAGATGTCGGCGCCCTTGTCCGCGCCGTCGGTGCTCCATGCGTAGTAGAGGACGTGGGAGTCGCCATCCTCGCCGGCAGTCATCGTGACGGTGGCGGTGGCATCGTCCGCCGATACGTCGAGCCCCGTGATTTCGCGCGCCCATGTCTGGGAGCAGACGCAGAAGGCCGCCGCCGCAATGAGCGCGGTCCTGCGGATGAATCGTGTTTCTTCTGTCATTGGCATTCCTTGTATCCGGCGCGCGCCGAATGACGGCGCGCCTTGCTTGCATTGTGCGATGTGCATATCATATCCTGAGGTAATTCATAAACCCCTTTTTCGTGGCAGGTACGGCTCAAGCCACCCGACCTGAAATAAGCCGCATAACTGCAAAAACACGATCAAGGCGTCCACGGCGAAAAGTATAGCAAAATCCCCGCCGCAGATGCAAGCGGAAAATGAAATTT
>CAMOHV010000077.1 GCA_946615275.1 uncultured Verrucomicrobiota bacterium
CCGCAACCCCGCCCTCGTGCGCCGAAAGCGCGGAAAAGGCCGATCTTGTGGCCCCGTTCACCCGTAACCCGCACCTCGCGGGAAGCGAGGGCGGCCTCGCGGGCGGGCGGCGCCGCGGGAGCGCCGATTCCGGACCCCCGAATGTGTGTCATGGGGACGTTTCTCTCGACATGCATGCCAGTGCGTCAAAGCGGTCCTCTTCACGGCGGCGCGCGCTGTGCCAAGAGAAACGCCCCCCTGACACACTGTGCCAAGAGAAACGCCCCCCTGGCACGCGCGCCTGCAAGGCGAAGGGCATATTAGGCCCCTGTTATGCCCCTCGCCCGGCAGCCCGTCGGGCCCGCGGCAGCGCGACCTGGGGTCGTGGCGCCCGGCCGCCGCGCGCGGCGCGCGGCGGGGGCATAACAAGCCCCTATTATGCCCCCGCCGTCCGCAATGCCGGCCCGCTGGCGCCCCGACCTGCAAAAACCCTGCGCCGGCATGCGCGCCCGTCGCGGAAGGGGCATAATAGGGGCCTGTTAGGCCGCCTGCTCCCGTGTGCGTCAAGGGGATGCTTCTCTCGGACGACGACGGGGGCGGAGGCCGTTGTCTCCCCGCGCCGCGATAGCCCAGCCGCGCCCCACGCGCCGGGCGCACGCATCGCCCCGAGGGCCGCGCAGCACGGAGGGCCTTTCCAATCCGACGACGACGGCGTCGCGGTCCCCTTCCCGTTCCCGCGACCAGACAGCCGCCAGGTGTCGTGGTTCTGCGGGATGCGACTTCGCGACGCGCCCTTATGGACAGGCTCCCCTTGCGCGGAGCTGCGCGTAGCCGTATAAAAAGCTGGTGAAGGTCTAAATAAGATGCGCCATGTACAGCGGTAGGTAAACGCGCCGGCCTTCTACCTTCAACTGCTTAGGATGTAGCACGATTTCCTCGCCCGCGCGCTTGGCGTAGCGGCTGCAAAAGTCGTCGAGCGAGACCGTGCTGTATGATTTCGTGGATTTCACCTCGACAGGGCTCACGCGAAGCTTTCCAGCCGCATCTGCGAAAGGCCGCGCCAGGAGGAAGTCCACCTCGCGCGGACGAGGTCTTGCGCCGGCCTTCAGCGCGGGCTCTGCCCACGTATGATAGTAGAGCGCGTGTCCGCTCGCGCGAAGCTGTTGCGCGACGGCGTTCTCGGCGATCATCCCCTTGTTCACGCTCACCCTGCCGAACTGGATGTCGCGATGAACTCGCATAGAGCTGGACTCGTCGGCGAATGCCTGTGTCACCAGCAGGCCTGTGTCAGCCGCATAGAGTTTTAGCGAGCTTGCAACCTCGGCTAGACCCAGCCCGACCGAGGGATCCGAGCTTAGCCGGCAGGGGTTTACGAGGTGGGCGTCTTCAAGCCAGTCGATGGCGGGTTCGTAGTCCTCGTAGCGTCCCCCTTTGCTCGCATTTGCGAATTTGAACCGCTTCGACGAGGCTGACAGCTGCCCGGGGATTGCGCAAAAGAGCGCGCGGGCGCGTTTGGCCTCGCTTCCGCCGAATTTGCCGATGTCCTCAAGGTATAGTTCCAGTATGGAGCGTTTGATGCGGTCGCAGGGCGCGAAGTCGGCCGACTCAAGATAAGCTGCGACCGACTGGGGCATGCCGCCCACGAGCATGTACTCGTCGAAGAGCCTCGTGATTCTCGAGTGCAGCGCATCGGGCAGCGCCGATTGCGCGTCATGCGCCTCGCGTATCGCATCCGCGTACACGTCGTAGCCCATGGCCCACAGGTATTCCTCGAAGTCGAGCGGGTGGAGAATGATGCGCTCCTCTTCGGATGGAATGACGATATTGGCGGTGTTTTTGCGAATGGATATAAGTGAGCCTGTCTCGATGTAATCGAAGCGTCCGTCCGCCACGAGGTGCTTGACGTATTCGCGGGCAACGGGCAGACGCTGCACTTCATCGAAAATCACCACCGACTTGCGCACCGGAAGCCGTTTCGCGTAATGGAGCTGGAGCATTCTCAGGAACGTATCCACGTCTTCGCGCTCGTTGCGGAACAAGTCGACGACCGCCTTTGGAGCTTTCGAGAAGTCGATGTAAATTGAGTCTTCGTACTCCGCAACTGCAAAGGCCTGGGCGATAGTGGTTTTGCCCACGCGACGCGCGCCTTCTATCAGCACGGCCGTTTTTCCACCCGAAGTCCGCTTCCACTCGAGCAGCCTGTCGTAGCATTTGCGCTTGAACATGAAACACCCCACTATTGTGAAGACGCAAGAATCCGTAAGTTCATTCTATTCTAAAAATACAAGAATCCGCCAGTAGTTGCAGGAGCGATAACACAAGAATCCGTATCTTTAACTGATGCGGCGACGCAAGCAACGGGCGGTTTGTAGGCGCGCATGGGCGAGTCCAGGCCTGCGGGGAGGCCAAGGAAAGCAGCTCTTCCGCCTTCACGCGTTTTGTGCAATGGGGACGTTTCTCTCGACACGCATGCCAGCGCGCCAAAGCGACCCTCTTCACAACGGCGCGCGCTGTGCCAAGAGAAACGTCCCTTTGACACGCGCTGTGCCAAGGGACGTCCCCAAACGTGCTGGGGGGTGACAATCTGGAACCCCCCTTGCGCGGAGCTGCGCGTAGCCGTATAAAAAAATCGGTAAAGAGGCTCGAAGAAGCTGTAGAAGACGGTTAGCCTGCTCTGGCGAAATCGCCCAGGGTGGTCCTAGCTGCTTTTGAAGGCGTGTCGAGTTGGCGTATAAGCGATGAAAGGGGTTCGCCATGAACGCGACGTCCGTTTCCCGAAAAGCCATCTATAGCGTGGTGGCAATCGTTGCAGCGCTGCTGGCGGTGGCGGCCGCCCCCGCGCAGGCGCACGCGGTGGACAATGTCTCGTATGTCGAGAGGTATTGGAGCGGCACGCAGGTCGTCTCTGTTCCCAAGACCGCGAATAACTGCTTCCCGATAGACGACGATACGGAAGGTCTGGAGGATGGCGCCTGGTACGTCGTTAACAGCAGCGTGGATTCCAACGAAAGGCTGATCGTCAAAGGTACGGCCAATATCATCCTCTGCGATGGCGTGAAGCTCTACCTTGAAGACGGCATCAACGTGCCTGAAGGGAAAACGCTGAACATCTACGGTCAAAGCGGCGGTTCGGGCGAGCTGCACTGCGACGCCGACACCAACTTCAATGCAGCCATCGGCGCTAACGATGAGAAAGGCGACTGCGGCACTATCAACATCCACGGCGGCATCATACTGGCCGATGCCAAGAACATGGGCGAAGACGCGGCCGGCATCGGCGGCGGCGACGATGGCAATGGCGGCAACGTCACCATATTCGACGGCAACGTCACGGCCATCGGCGCCGTATGCGGCGCAGGCATCGGCGGCGGCGACCACGACGACAAGGGTGGCAGCAACGGGACAACCACGATTTACGGCGGCATCGTCAACGCCACGGGCGGCACCAATGCGGCAGGCATCGGCGGCAGCGAAACGGGCAACGGCGGCACCATCATCATCGAAGGCGGCAACGTTACCGCTACAGGCGGCGCCGACGCGGCCGGCATCGGTGGCGGTATGAATGGCAACGGCGGCACCATCACCATCAACGGCGGCATCGTCAACGCCACGGGCGGCTCCGCGAGCAGCAACGGCGGCGCCGGTATTGGCGGCGGCGGCAAGGGGAGCAGTGGCACCATCAAAATCACCGGCGGCGAAGTCACCGCCCAAGGCGGCGCCAATGCGGCCGGCATCGGCGGCGGCGACGAGGGCGCCGTCGACACCATCACGATATTCGGCGACAAAGTTAAAGCCACGGGCGGCTCGCAGAACGGCGACGGCGGAGCGGGCATCGGTGGCGGCAATGAGAGGGGCGGCGGCGAGATCACCATCTACCGCGGTGAGGTGACGGCCCAAGGCGGCGCCGATGCGGCCGGCATCGGCGGCGGCGACAACGGCGGTGGCGGGACGATAGTCGTCTTTAACGGCACCGTCAACGCCACGGGCGGCAAGTACGGCGCCGGCATCGGCGGCGGCCAAGGCCAAAGCGGCGGCACCACCAAGATATTGGGCGGCAGCGTCACTGCTCAGGGCGGCGAGTACGGCGCCGGCATCGGCGGCGGCCAGAAAGGCGACGGCGGCACCATCGAGGTCGACGACGGCGACGCCGTCGTAATCGCCACGGGCGGCACCGACAGCGCCGGTATCGGCGGCGGCGAGGACGGCGACGGCGGCACCATCAATATAAAGAGAGGCAACGTCACCGCGAACGGCGGCGTCGGCGGCGCAGGCATCGGCGGCGGCGATGGCGTCGGCGTGACCGAGGCCGGCAACAGCGGCAACATCACCATCAGCGGCGGTACCGTAAACGCCACGGGCGGCGCGAAAGGCGCAGGCATCGGCGGCGGCAACAGCGGCGATAGCGGCAACAGCGGCACCATCACCATCTCTGGCGGGACGGTCATCGCCACAGGCGGCGGCGAGAGCGCCGACAATGAGAATCCCAAGGGCGCTGCGGCCATCGGCGGCGGCAACGCGCAAAGCGGCGGCGCCATCAACATCACCGGCGGCGAGGTTACCGCAAGGGCAAGCTACCGCTCTGCGGGCATCGGCGGCGGAGGCGAAGCCAGCGGCGGCAACATCACCATCACCGGCGGCATCGTCAAAGCGTACGGCGGGGCGATGGGCAAGAATTACAGGTATATTTATCCTGAAGGCGGCGCCGGCATCGGCGGCGGCTATACGAAAGATGGCGGCACCGTCACCATCGGAGGCAGTGCAACTGTTGAGGCCCATGGTGCCGAGGGTGCGGCTGGCATCGGTGGCGGCAGGGAAGGTAAGTCCGGCACCATCGTCATCAACGGCGGAACCGTCGACGCGAGTACAGGACAACACGGCGGCGCAGGCATAGGATCGGGCTTCATATGCCGCGATTCGGGAACTACCGTCAATGTCACCATCAACGGCGGCATCGTTAAGGCGGTGGGCGGCGCATCAGTGCTCCAGTCGGCCACGGATACCGTGAAGTATTTCTGGTCGCACCCTGGTGCCGGTATTGGCGCTGGCGGATGTTCGGATTACATGAACAGAGATGATAGAGAGTATCATTCCTACTTCACCGGCTCCATCAACCTGAACGGCGGTACGATCGACGCATTCGTTGGCAACAATGATGTCGGTTTGAGCAATGCCGCGATCGGCGGCATCGAGTTGGGTGACACAGCCACGATAACCGTGAAGGGCGGGTGCACCGTCAAGGTCCATACCGGCAGCGCGCTGATGAAGGCCACGGAAGTCAAGCTGGAGGATGCAGGCGGTTATAGCAGCCGTGTCCGAAACCTGAGCAATACCTCCGAAATCGCATCGACGGACCAGAGGGTGGCGTGGTGCAAGGGAGAGAATGGCCCATCTGAGCTTCTGATCGAGCCCTGCAAGCACGAAAGCGCCGCCTATGTCGACAACGGTGACGATCACAGCTACACCTGCCCGCATTGCGCGTATAGCCGCAACAACGAAGCCCATGCCTACAGCGAGCCCGTCTGGGCCTGGGCGGGCGACGACAGCACGCCGACCGCCAGGTTCACGTGCGGCGAGTGTGCGCACGCGGAGACGGTGGACGCCACCGTCTCCGGACCTACCCCGGTAGGCGGGAAAGCCGTCTACACGATCACGGCCACCTTCCAGGGCAGGGACTACTCCACGACTGTGGAGGTCGACCTGGCGAGGTTCACCTACTCGCTGTCGCTGCAGGACTGCATCGACGTGAACTTCTACATGAGCGACTTCGCGGGAGCGCAGGCGGACTACACCGTCGAGTGCGACGGGAAGGCGGTCTCCGGGGAGGTCGTGGAATCGGCCGGCGGCCAGCCCTCCAAGGTGAGGTACGTCGTCGCCAGCCGCGCCGCCAAGGAGATGGGCGACGAGGTGCACGTGGTCGTGAAGCACGGCGACAACGTGATCAAGGACGCCACGTACTCCGTGAAGGGCTACTGCGACGCGGTCATCGGCGACAAGACGGGCAAGTACGCCGACAACCTCGTGGACCTCTGCAAGGCCACGCTCGACTACGGCAGCCATGCCCAGGAAGCCTTCAACTACAAGGCGGACGCCCCCGTGAACGGCGGCACCGACGTCTCAGACTGGGCGAGCGTCACCGCCCCGACCTACGACGCGGACAAGGAGGACGGCAGCGAGCTCGTCACCGGCGTCACCCTGTCGCTCGTGACCACCTCCAAGACCCAGCTCGTCGCGAGGTTCAAGACCACCGCCACGAGCCCCGACGGCTTCAGCGCCACGGTCGACGGCGTCGAGGTCCCCGAGCCCCTTGACCTCGAGAACGGCAAGATAAAGGTGGTCGTCACGGGCATCGCAGCGAAGGACCTGGACGCCAAGAAGGCCATTGTGCTCACC
>CAMOHV010000078.1 GCA_946615275.1 uncultured Verrucomicrobiota bacterium
GCCACGAAAGGAAAGAAGATGGAAATAGTGGATGTTCTCAAGAATGCGGGGATAATCCCCGTGATAGTCCTGGACGACGAGTCCAAGGCCGTTCCGCTCGCGCGCGCCCTCGTGAAGGGCGGTCTGCCCGTCCTGGAGGTGACGTTCCGCACGAAGGCCGCGCCGGGCGCGATCGCGAAGATCAAGGCCGAGGTGCCAGAGGCCGTGGTGGGGGCGGGGACGCTCCTGACGAAGGAGATGGTGTCCGCCGCCAAGTACGCGGGCGCCGCCTTCGGCGTTGCGCCTGGCTTCGATCCTGACATCGTGGCGGCCGCGCAGGAGATAGACCTCCCGATGGTCCCCGGCATCGCCACGGCGAGCGAGCTCTCGCAGGCGCTCACGGCCGGCGTCTCGCTCGTCAAGTTCTTCCCGGCCGAGGCCGCAGGCGGCGTGAAGATGATAAAGAACCTCCTGGGCGCGTTCCGCTTCACGGGCGTCAAGTTCATGCCGACGGGCGGGATCAACCTCTCGAACGTGGGGGACTACCTGGCGGTGCCGGAGATCGTCGCGTGCGGCGGGACGTGGATCGTCCCCAAGGACGCGCTCGCCGCCAACGACTGGGGCGCCATCGAGAAGCTCGCGGCGGACGCCGCCGCGCTCGTCCGCCGCCGCTGAAAAACAACTTTTCAACTTTTCAACTTTTCAACCTTTCAACTTTTCAACTCACGCAAAGAGCACACCATGAAATACACCGAAGAACAACTGAAGAAGGCCGCGAACACCATCCGGTGCCTCGCCGCCGACATGATCGAGAAGGCGAAGTCCGGACATCCCGGGGCGCCTTTGGGCATGGCGGACCTCGCCGTGTCGCTCTGGCTTAACTTTCTGAACTTCGACCCCAAGGACGTAGGCTGGCAGAACCGCGACAGGCTTGTGTTCTCCGGCGGGCACGCCTCGGCGCTCGTCTATTCGCTCTTCCACCTCGCGGGGGTCGGCGGACTCTCCATCGACGAGGTGAAGGAGTTCCGCCAGTTCGGATCGCGCTGCGCGGGGCACCCCGAGCGCGGCGTGATGCCCGGCGTGGAGGTGACGACCGGCCCGCTCGGGCAGGGCATCGCGATGGCCGTTGGCCTCGCGCTCGCGGAGCGCATGGAGGCCGCCCGCTACGGCGATGAGGTCTGCAGCCACCGCACATGGTGCTTCTGCGGCGACGGCGACCTGATGGAGGGCATTTCGCACGAGGCCTGCTCGCTCGCGGGGCGCCTCGCGCTCGACCGCCTTGTGCTGGTGTACGACTCCAACGGCATCACGATCGAGGGGTCCACCGATCTCTCAGTGTCCGACAACGCGAAGATGCGCTTCGAGAGCTACGGCTGGAAGGTGCTGGAGTGCGACGGGCACGACTTCGTCGCCATCGACCGCACGTACCGCAAGGCGATGAAGGTGGCCGGTCAGCCCGTCCTCATCATCGCGAAGACGCACATCGGCTTCGGCGCGCCCGGCAAGCAGGACACCTCCGACGTGCACGGCGCACCCCTCGGCGCAGAGGCGCTCGCCGGCCTCAAGACGGCGCTTGGCTTCGACCCCGCCGCGTCGTTCGTGGTGCCCGAGGACGTGTACGCCGTCTTCGCCGACCGCGCCGCCGCCATGCACCGCCTCAACCTCCGCTGGAGGAAGTCGTACGCGGCCTGGGCCGCGGCGAACCCCGACAAGGCCGCCGCGCGCGACGCCGCGTACTCCAATTCGCTCCCCGCCGACCTCGCCTCGAAGCTGCCCGCGTTCGATCCCGAGAAGCCCGTCGCCACGCGCGGCGCGTGCGGCACGGTGATGAACGCGCTCGCCGCCGAGGTGCCGTACCTCGTGGGCGGCTCCGCGGACCTCGCCCCCTCGAACAAGACGTATCTCAAGGGCCTGGGCGACATCGCCCCCGGCTCGTACTCCGGACGCAACTTCCACTTCGGCATCCGCGAGCTGGCCATGACGGCAGTCGTGAACGGCATCACGGCCCATGGCGGATGGCGCGCGTTCGGCGCGACGTTCGCCGTGTTCAGCGACTACTGCAAGCCCGCGCTGCGCCTCGCGGCGCTCATGGGGACGCCATCCATCTTCGTCTTCTCGCACGACTCCTTCTACGTTGGCGAGGACGGCCCCACCCACGAGCCCGTGGAGCAGCTCGCCTCGCTCCGCAGCATGCCGAACGTCCGCACCTGGCGCCCCGCCGACGCGAACGAGACCGGCTACGCCTGGATCGAGATGCTCAAGCGCGTCGACGGCCCCTCGTGCATCTTCACGACGCGCCAGAACCTCCCCATCCTCGCAGAGGCGAACGCCGAGGGCCTCGCGCGCGGCGGATACGTCCTGTTCAACAACGCGCCAATCCCGGAGCTCGTGTTCATCGCCTCTGGCAGCGAGGTCTCCATCGCCCTCGAGGCGGCGAAGACGCTCGCCGACGAGGGGAAGCTCGTCCGCGTCGTCTCCATGCCGTGCCTTGAGCTCTTCCTCAGGCAGAGCGAGGGCTACCGCGACGGCGTGGTGCCGCCCGTGTGCAAGCGCCGCCTGATCGTGGAGGCCGGCGTGCGCTTCGGCTGGGACCGCTTCGTGGTGGACCCCGAGTTCACGCGCTTCATGACGATGGAGAACTTCGGCGCATCCGGCCCGTACAAGACGCTCGCGGAGAAGTTCGGCTTCACCGCCGCCAAGGTGCTTTCGACCGCGCGCGAGATACTCTAAGGTGGCTGACGGCGACTATGAGCGCGGGCGCGGACGCGAGATCGCCGCGATAGCCGCCGAGCTGAGGCGCCTCGCTGCCGGCAGGACGTCTGCAACGTGTGAGACGCCCGTTGCCCCGGTGCTTGTCCTGAACGGGTGGTCGGCGTCGCCGCGTGCATGGGACCTGTGCCGCTTCCCGCGCGAGCGCGTGTTCTCCTACGTCGATCAGCTGGACGGTCTCCCGGAGGCGCGCATTTCGTCTGCCGCGCCGGGAGAGAGGTTCGTGCTGGTGGGCTGGTCGATGGGCGGAAGCTCTGCGCTGCGCCTCGCGTGCCGGTTCCCCGGCCGCGTCGCCGCGCTTGTGCTAGTGGCGGCGACTCCGCGCATGATGGAGGACAAGGCGACAGGCTGGCGCGGCATGAGCCCCCGCCGCCTCGCCGCCCTGGAGTACGGCCTCAAGGCGACGCACGGCGAAGGGTTCTTCGGCGCGCCGGAGGGCCGTCCGAACCCGTACATGATGGATTCGGACGAAAACCTCGCGCGCGGCCTCGACTACCTGCGCGAGACCGACCTGCGCGACGAGCTTGCGCGCGCGCGCCTCGCGTGCCCGGCGCGCATCCTGCAGTCGGAGCGCGACGGGATAGTGCGCGCCGACAACGCGCGCTTCCTCGGATCCGTCATAGCCGATTCCGCCGTGGAGATGGTGCCGGGCGCGGAGCATGCCCTCCCCGTGACGGTCCCGGATCGGATCGACGCCGCAGTGATGCATTTCCTCGGCGCAAAGACAACCGAATTAAAATTATAAGCAGAGGATTCTAGGCTTGAAGGAGGCGAAACATGAATAAGACAGTTCTTGCCGCGGCGGCGCTGGCGCTCGCCGCGCATTTGCCGGTGGCGGAGGCCTGCACGGCGATAGTCGTGGGCCGCAAGGCGAGCGCCACGGGGCGCGTGATCGTTGGGCACAACGAGGACAACTCCGGGACGTTCGTGAGGTACGCAATGGTCCCGAAGAGGGGCGAAAGGCCGGCGATGTTCTGGTCGGATGTGAAGAAGCCGGCGGGCGGCGACGGCGTTTCGCACTTCTTCTTCAACGAGCACGGCGTGATCGTCCTCTCCAACAACGGCGGCGTGATGTCGCGCTGGGGGGAGGAAAAGTATTCGCTGCCGGAAGAGGGCGAGGCGTCGGCGCTGGTGCGCGGCGGGCTCGGCTACGACCTCAGGGTCCTCATGATCGAGCGCGCGAAGACGGCAGCGGAGGGCGTGAGGATCATGGCGGAGCTCGTGGAGGAGCGCGGCTACTGCCAGATGTCGCGCAACTTCGTGATAGCCGACAAGGACGAGGCCTGGATCTTCGAGGCCATCAAGGGTCGGCGGTTCATCGCGAGGCGCGTGCCTGACGACGAGGTGGTGGCCTATCCGAACTGTCTCGTCTTCAACAAGGTCCGCGAGGGCGACGTCGTGTCCCGCGCGTTCCGCGAGAAGGGGGCGGACTTCGACGTGATCGCGTCATACCAGGGCCCGCGCACGTGGAAGTCCCCATACAACGTCCGCCGCTGGCATGAGCTCTACCGCATCGCGGCCGGGGTGGACGTCGCGGAAGGGGACGAGTATCCGTTCTCGGTGAAGCCGGCGCATCAAGTCTCGGCCGCGCACATCAAGAGGGGGCTTGGCTCGCACTACGAGGGCACGCCCTTCGAGTGCAAGGAGCGCCACCCCGCGAGGGGGCTGAACGTCGTGGAGCCTATCTGCCGCGCGAGCACGCTCGAGTCGCTGGTGTGCGAGTTCGGCGCGACGCCGGCGGAGACGGTCCTTGAGATGACGCTCGGGAGGCCCTGCGAGGTGCCCTACGGCGTGTACCGTCCGTTCGCGGGAGTCCTTCCGCAGGGGGCGGCGGTCGGGGAGGAGGCGCTGAAGCGCTTCGAGGATCGGCGAGCGCCGCTTCCGCGCGCGCGCGTCGCGGTGTTCGTGGGCGAGGGCCCGCGCGGGCGCGGCTGCGTCTCGTGGCTGCAGCTGGTGGAGTCCTCGCCGGAGCTGGAGCTGGTGCTTGTGGACGCCGAGATGATCAGGAATGGCGCGCTGGACAAGGTGGACGCACTCGTGATGCCCGGCGGCGCGTCGGTCCTCGAGAAGCGCGACCTCGCGCCGGAGGGCGCGAAGCGGATACGCGACTTCATCCGCGACGGCGGCGGCTACATCGGGACGTGCGCGGGGTGCTGCCTTGCGCTCGAGGAGAAGGGTGATCTGGATCGCGGCATTGGGCTCATGCCGTACAACCGCATAGGCAGCAAGGGCGGCTTCATGATGCCGATCGCCATCAACGACAGGGGCGCGATCGCGATGGGGATGAAGCCCGGCGAATACAAGGTGCGCTACCACGGTGGGCCGGTGCTGGTGCCGTCAACGAACTCCGTCCCGGACGCCAAGGTGGAGGTGTGGGGCACGTACGCGAGCGACTTCGACTGCCCTAAGTCATCGCTCAGGATGTTCGGCGGCATCGCGCTCGTGGGAGGCACGTACGGGAAGGGGAGGCTCTTCGCGATCGCGTGCCATCCGGAGTCCGACGCCTTTCGGCGCGACATCGTGAAGGGGGCGTTCCGCTATGTCCTCGCGCGGCCCGTCACGTTCCCCGGGCGCATCCGCGCCAAGAAATCGTATTCTGTGGGGCTCTTCTCCACGGTGATCGGCGGCGTCGACACCGCGCGCGCGGTCCTCGCCATGGATGCGATCCCCGGCGCGGACCTTCTTCCGCTCACCGGCGACGAGATTGAGGCCGGCGATCTTTCGCATGTGGACGTCCTCGTGATGCCCGGCGGCGTCGAGAGCTTCTACGAGAAGAAGTTCACGGGCGCGGTGCGCGAACTCGTCATGGATTTCGCCAAGGCCGGCGGCAAGGTCGTGGCCTGGGGCAACGGCGCGAAGCACGCGCCGACCGGCGCGAAGGTGTTCGCCACCTCGGCCGAGGCGGTGTCTTTCCTCCGCGGAGAGTCTACTGCGCCGTGACGGCGCCCCGTTATATTGCGATTGCGCATTCGCGCGACCGATCGCGTCCAATTTCGCATTGCAATCTGACGATGGTTGGTGTATACTATTTTCCTACAGCCCAAGAGGGGAAAGGATCCCCCGATGGGCGTCGTTTGACGAGAAGCGAAGAAGAGAAGACAAAAGAATGTTGAGAATTGTAGAATGGTCGTCCGCCAAGCCGCAGGCGAAGGAGGTGACGCGCTTTTTGGAGCGGAGCGCATTCCCCGAGGAGGCCGAGAAGGCCGCCGCGGAGGTGCTTGCCGCGATCCGCGCCGAGGGCGACAAGGCGGTCGCGCGCTACGTGGAGAAGTTCGAGGGAGCGAAGCTCTCCCCGAAGCGGTTCCGCGTGTCGGAGGCAGAGCTTTCCGCCGCCGAGGCGCAGGTGCCGGCGGCGCTCAAGAGGGCCGTGAAGGACGCGCATGGCCGGGTGGCGCGCTTTTCGCGCGCGTCGATGCGCGCGCCCTGGAAGATGAAGACGCCGAAGGGCGGGTCGGCCGGCGAGTTCTTCTCGCCGATGGACCGCGTGGGCGTGTATGTGCCGGGCGGCACTGCGCCGCTTGCATCCACCGCCGTGATGACGGTGACGCTCGCCGCCGTGGCTGGCGTCAAGGAGATAGTCGCGTGCACCCCGGCCGGACCGTCCGGGTCGCCCAACC